>CALZLQ010000113.1 GCA_945788385.1 uncultured Prevotellaceae bacterium | reverse complement strand
TTGCCTTCGTTGTTGTCCTCGATGGCATCGGCAAAATCTATGGTATATGTCGTGTTGGCGCGGAGCGAGTCGTAGAGGGTAATCTTGACCTGCTTGCCATCAGCGCGAATATTTGCAGCCTCCATCTGGGGTGGAGAGACTATGACCTTCTCATTAGCACCCGTCAGTTTGATAAACTCGTCAAACTGTATGCTGATCTTCTTCTTGCTGACACCCACCGAACCGAGAGCAGGACGGCACGACACCATTTTGGGTGGCGTCTCGTCGTAGCGTCCTCCGTCGGGCGAGCCCACGTTGGCGCAGGAGACGATGCACAGCGCCGTGAACGAGAGAAGTATTATGAGTATGGGCAGGCGTTTCATAGTTTGCTCAGGGATGGGGTGTTCAACTGTTGAGACTCATCATTTCTTCTATGTATCCACGCGAGTTGGAGAGGCGGGGTACTTTGTGTTGTCCGCCGAGCTTGCCCTTGGAGGCGAGCCAGTCATTGAAGAGCCCCTTGCGAGCCTCGATAATCTCAAGGCATTGTAAGGTGATGTCCTTGTGGCGTTTTGCTTCGTAGTCTGAGTTGATGCTTTGCAAAGCGTTGTCTAATATTCGTGTGAAGTCGTTGATGTTGTCAGGACGACGGTTGAATTCTATCAGCCATTGATGACGGCATTGTCCTTTTTCGTCCATAAAGACAGGGGCTGCCGTATATTCGAGCACTTCTGCTCCAGTCTTGACACACGCCACAGCCAGACCACGCTCTGCATTGTCGACTATGAGCTCCTCGCCAAAAGCGTTGATAAAGAACTTGGTACGCCCAGTGATGACAAACTTATAGGGGTTGGTGCTTGTGAATCGCACCGTATCGCCAATCATGTATCGCCACAATCCGCTCGACGTGCTTATCAGCATGGCATAGTTGTGCCCTGTTTCCACGCCCCACAAGGGCAGTACTGTAGGATTGGGGTTATCGATCTCGTCCATAGGGACAAACTCGTAGAATACGCCGTAGTCAAGCATCAGACTCATCGAAGCATCAGACGGGTCGTCTTGTATGCCGAAGAATCCTTCGCTCGCGTTGTATGTCTCCATATAGTGCATGGCCTCAGACGGTATCAGACGCTTGTATTGCTCACGATATGGAGTAAATGCCACACCTCCGTGGAAGAAGACCTCCAGATTGGGCCATACTTCTGTAAGATTGTCTTTCCCTGTGATTTCCAACACGCGGTTCATCACAGAGAGCATCCATGAGGGTACTCCGCTGAGGTTCGTCACGTTGTGGCGAATGGCTTCACGAGCTATGCGCTCACGTTTTTCCTCAAAGTCAGAGAGTAGGGCAATCTTCTTGCGTGGTATGCGGATGAGGTTGACCAAAGGGTTGATATTTTCGATGAGTATGGCGCTTAGGTCGCCCACGAGCGAGCTCTTGAGATTATAGTTGGGAGCATGGCTACCTCCCAGTATCAGGGCCTTGCCGTCGAAGATATGACTGTCAGGGTTGTTGCCGAGATACCAGACTACGGCATCGCGACCACCGGCGTAGTGGGTGTCTTTGAGCCCGTCTGCGCTGACGGGGATAAACTTGCTTTTGTCGTTGGTCGTGCCGCTGGATTTTGCATACCATCTTACAAAGCCAGGCCACAACACGTCTCTCTCGCCTTGACGCATACGTTCGATGTATGCCTTGAGCTCTTCGTAGGTGTTCACTCCCGATGTGGCTGCAAAATTTTCGTATGTCCTGACCTGGGCAAAGTTGTGCTTCTTGCCCCATTCTGTCAGCTTGGCTTTCTCGACCAGGCGATGCATGGTGCGTGTTTGTAATTCTTCGGCTCCTTTGGCGTATTTCTTTAAGGCTATGCGTCTCAACAAAAACGCAGGACGTACCAACGATGTTATACTCATATTCCTAAGACTTTATTGCGTAGGGCTTCATCCTTACGCAGTACTTTAAGTGCTTCTTTAGATGCTTTCTGATGGCTTTCCTTCTTGCTGTATCCCTGAGCTGTCGAGCATTCTATCCCTGAGATGAGTATGCGCGATACGAAAATGGGGGAATCTGTTTCTTCTTCTTTTCTTTCCTGAACAAGCTCAAATTCAGCTTCTACCTTGTATTTCTGACACCATTCCAAAAGTCTGCTCTTGAAGTTTTGCTCCTCGCTGGCCAATTTCATGAGGTCAATGTATTGACCTAGGACCCGTTCCCTTATGAGCCATACGCAATGGTCATATCCGCGGTCGAGATAGACGGCCCCGATGACGGCTTCGAAGGCATTGCCAGCCATGTAGCTGTTGTGTGACTTGCCCGTCACGTCGCTGCGTATCAGCTTTGTGAGCCCCATGTCGTGTGCCACACGCCCTAGAGTCTCTCGTTTCACGACCTTGCTACGGGCACTTGTCAGGAAACCTTCGCCCTTGTATTTGAAAGCGTTATATACTATGTCTCCCACCACGGCTCCAAGCACGGCATCGCCGAGAAACTCCAGACGCTCGTTGTTGTATCTTCTACCTCCGCTTGCCTTGGCGTGGAGGCTGCGGTGCATCACGGCCTGACGATACAGGTCTGTCTTGTGGGGGTAGAATCCCAGTATAGAGTAAAAAGAACGACAAAGTTGCCTCTCCTTC
>CALZLQ010000112.1 GCA_945788385.1 uncultured Prevotellaceae bacterium | reverse complement strand
TGATGCTTTTGTAGGCGTCTTGCAGGTCATATTTGCCTACGAGGCCTACGTGTACTTTCTCCGTTGCGGTGCGGCGCAGCTCGAGGAAGTTGCGCCATGGGCCGAGGCTCGGTCTTTCGCCTACGGGGATTCCCATCTTGCGCAGTATGGCGCAGTCGAGTCCCTGGTGCTGCATATTGACGGGTACTTCGTAGATACTTGGCATGTCTTCGCTCTGTATGACGCATTCGAGGTCTACGTTGCAAAAGCTTGCCACCTTCATGCGCATTTGGTCGTCGAGGTGTTTCTCTGTGCGGAGTATGAGGACGTCGGGCTGTATGCCGAGACCCTGCATCTCCTTGACGGAGTGCTGGGTAGGTTTGGTCTTGAGCTCGCCTGCAGCCTTGAGGTAGGGCACGTAGGTGAGGTGTACGCTGACGGCATCGCGTCCCAACTCCCATTTGAGTTGACGTATGGCTTCGAGGAAGGGTGCACTCTCGATGTCGCCAATCGTGCCTCCAATCTCTGTGATGACAAAGTCGTAGTCGCCGTTTTGTCCGAGGTATTTGATGTTTTCCTTGATTTCGTCGGTGATGTGTGGCACTACCTGTATGGTCTTGCCCAAGTAGTCGCCGCGTCGTTCCTTGTCGATGACGGATTTGTATATGCGACCTGTGGTCATGCTGTTGGCACGTGTGGTCTGTATGCCCGTAAACCGCTCGTAGTGACCGAGGTCGAGGTCTGTCTCCATTCCGTCAGCAGTGACGTAGCATTCGCCGTGTTCGTAGGGATTGAGAGTGCCAGGGTCGATGTTGATATAGGGGTCAAACTTCTGTATGGTAATCTTGTAGCCCCTTGCCTGCAGGAGCTTGCCGATTGAGGCCGAAATGATTCCTTTGCCGAGTGAAGAGACTACTCCGCCCGTGACGAATATGTATTTTGACATATTTTATAATAGTTGTGTGTTGTTGTTGTTGTACCAGTCGATATATGCTTGCCTACACAGTCTTTCGCCGCCTGGGGTGGGGTAGTGGCCGCTGAAATACCAGTCTCCAGTGTGTCGTGGACATGAAGTGTGGAGCCCCTCGATGCTTTGGAAAATGAGTTGTATCGGGGTGTGCACTTCGGGCGGGGTGAGGAGTTCTACCATCTTTGCGTTGAGCTCTTCGGTAGAGAACGGCTCGTATATGCGGCGCACGGGGTTGCCCTGAGAGGTAGTGTTGCATGCGTCGTAGACCTCCTTGAGCAAAGTCTCCATGTTGCGCTCTCGGATAAGGGCTATGGCAGCCTTGAAGGCTATGAACTGCCCCATGCTTGACATGTCGATGCCGTAGAAGTCGGGGTAGCGTATCTGTGGGGCGGAACTCACGATGATGAGTTTCTTGGGATGCAGACGGTCAAGTATGCGTATGATACTCTCGCGCAGTGTCGTGCCGCGCACGATGCTGTCGTCGATGATGACGAGATAATCCTCATAGGGGGTGACGCTGCCGTAGGTGATGTCATAGACGTGGGCTGCAAGATCATTGCGGCTTTCACCCTCGGCGATGAAGGTGCGCAGCTTGATATCCTTCCAGACAACCTTTTCAGATCTCACGGTCGAGAGGGGCTGCCCTGTGGCGACGCAGTGTTGGCGTATGCCGTCCATGAGTCCGTAGTAGGAGACCTCGGCCGTGTTGGGTATGTATGAGAATACCGTGTGCCTGATGTCATGGTCTACGGCAGGCAGTATTTGCCCGATGAGCCGCTTCCCAAGCTCTTTGCGCTCGCGGTATATGTCGGCATCGCTGCCGCGGCTGAAATATATGCGCTCAAACGAGCATGCCGTGAGAGCCTGCGGCTTGTTGATTTGCTCGAATCGTACCGTGCCGTCCTGACTCGTGAGGACGGCCTCTCCGGGCTGGAGCTCATGGATAGCGGTATGGTCTATGTCGAGGGCAGTCTGTATGATGGGTCGCTCAGATGCAAGCACGAATATCTCGTCGTCCTTATACCAGAATGCAGAGCGAATGCCCCAAGGGTCGCGCAAGGCAAAAGACTCTCCGCTACCCGTGATGCCACACATGACATAGCCTCCGTCCCAGTAACAGCTGCTCGTACGCAAGACGTTGGCGATGTCAATCTCGCGCTCTATGGCATGAGTCAGTTCGAGTCCCGTCTTGCCCTGTGCGGAGCAGATATTATAAACACGCTCCACCTCGCGGTCGAGGCGGTGTCCCACCTGTTCGAGCAAGATGTGCGTGTCAGCATATTTGCGAGGATGTTGTCCGCAAGCCACGATGCGCTGGAAGACCTCGTCTACGTTGGTCATGTTGAAGTTGCCACAGAGAGCGAGGTTCTTGGCCCGCCAGTTGTTGCGACGCAGGAAGGGGTGAATATAGTCCAGACCGCTCTTGCCCGTAGTGGAGTAGCGCAAATGCCCCATATAAAGCTCTCCGACAAAGGGTGGGAGAGTCAGCCCCCGGTGTTCGTGCTGCTTGCGGTGTACGGTGTTGAAGATTTCCGTAATTGCACCCGAGCCCACGGCACGCTCGCGAAACATATACTCATCGCCCGGTTTGGCACTGAGTCTCACACAAGCCAGACCCGCACCTTCCTGACCCCTGTTGTGCTGCTTCTCCATGAGCAGGTACAACTTGTTGAGCGGATACTGCACAGTACCATATTTCTGCTCATA
>CALZLQ010000111.1 GCA_945788385.1 uncultured Prevotellaceae bacterium | reverse complement strand
CAACACCGACCAGGCGACAAAGTATCAATCACATGGATACGCGACAAGAAAGAGAGGAGCAAGACAGTGACACTGCGCAACAGCCAAGGCTCTACCAAAGTACTTGAACAAGTTGATCTGGACAAACTGGGCGTCTCACTCAAGCCTGCAAGCGACCAAGACATGGCTCGAATGGGAATAGCATACGGACTTGAGATAGCAGCCATACGCAATGGCAAGATGCTCAAGGCAGGAGCCACCAAGGGTACAATCATACTCACGGTCAACGACAAACAGATGCACACCACCGAAGACTGGGAGCAAGCAGTGACCGAAGCCAACCAGAGTACTGACCGCACCCTATGGATAAAGGCATTGACACAAAGTGGTCGTAAAGTAGCCTTTGTCATAGACTTGAACGAATAGCGATATCTAACGACAATTCTCAGCCGCCCCACCTGGCAACAAAAGCCAAGTGGGGCTTTGTTTATAAAACCGCGAAAATATTTGCTTTTCCACTCACTAATTCGTATCTTTGCATGCTGATATAAAGAAATGTAAATGAAAAAATATCTTATTCTGACACTTGTATTACTCATTGGTTGGAGCATAAGTGCCGATGCCAAGCCCAAAAAGAAGACCATCTACATGTTTGGCCTGAGTTGCGACTACAACGATTCTATCATGTACATCACCGAGATACAAAAGATAGAGCCTGCCTACATTGAGAGCAAGACGGGATTCCTTTACGACCGCACCATCTACTCCCAGCAGTTGCAGATTTTCATCGAAGAAGCACTCGGCAAGCCACAGACCACCTGTGTAGTATTTTTCGGCTACGATGCAAAAAAAGTAGAAAAAAAGCAAGCGCGCGTTATCCGCAAGGCCAAGGGCAAGGAAAAGCTTGAGATTATGCCCCTCGTGCCCGGAGCGTTCAAATTTATCAGACAAGAATGGACCGAACATGAAGAGATTTAAAATAGCAGACCACGTTGTAGACATAAAAGGCGAACTGACAGACGAAATACTCGATTTGCTTCCCGGCTTCAAGCCTTTCGTATATGATAGTACTCAAGAGAGCGTGCTCACCGTAGAGATCGACACCTCCATGCAGTTTGAGACAATGGGAGAGGAAATAGGACAATTTGATGTAGGAGGATGTAACCATGGTGTATATCTCAAAAGCGACGGAGGCTATCAGTTTGAGGTAAGCGACGCCAGCAGTCACTTGTGTGCCATCATGGAGAGCACGGCAGACTTTACCAATTGCCGCGTCAACGTATTCGACGGGACATGGTCACAACGCAATTTCGGTCTCAATAACTGCATGATGATGTCATACGCGTTTGCCACGGCACAATTAGACACACTCCTAGTTCACGCCAGCGTCATAAGATGCGACGGCAAAGGCTATATGATGACCGCCCCAAGCGGTACAGGCAAGAGCACACACACACACCTGTGGTATACAAGCATACCAGGCTGCGACCTCATGAACGACGACAACCCCATCACACGCATCGTAGACGGTCAGCCCATAGTGTACGGTTCGCCGTGGAGCGGCAAAACGCCCTGTTACCGAAATATTCAAGCCCCCATAGGTGCCATCATACGCATACAGCAACGTCCCGAGAACACCATTCGCCCCTTAGGAGCAATCGAAGCGTTTGCAACGATGCTCCCAGCCTGCAGCAGTATGAAATGGGACGCACGGATATACCGCGGTGTGTGTGACACCATATCGAAACTCATAAGCCTCAGCCGCGTTTGGGAGCTCGGTTGTCTCCCCAACAGCGAAGCAGCAATACTATGCCATGATACAGTCAGCAAAGAAAATAGTTAAATCTCTACTCAGACTGCTTCTCACCCCTTTGCGTGCCTACAATCATCACAGCAACGGAGTCTGCGACCATCGCCAACGCAAGGAGATACCCAACGACATACTCCTCACTGCTGTCAAGGAAGCTATCCGCGAGGGTCACACCGCCACAATCATAGTAAGAGGCTGGAGTATGCGCCCTTTTTTGGAACACGAGCGCGACAAAGTACTGCTCGAAGGAGCACCAAGATACGACATAGGAGATGCCGTACTCGCAGAGATACGCCCTGGCCATTACGTACTGCACCGAATCATAGAGATACACGGCGACACAGTCACGCTCATGGGCGACGGAAATATCAAAGGCACCGAGACATGCAGATTGGCAGACATCTGCGGAGTAGTCAGGCAATATATACGCCCTCGACGCACTATCAGTGCTGATGACCCTGCGCTGAAGCGAAAAATCAGAATTTGGCGAAAACTTCTGCCCCTACGCAGAATCCTACTTTTGATATACGGAGGAGCGGTGTGAGGTTGTGAGGTTATGAGGTTATGAGGTTGTGAGGTTGTGAGGTTATGAGGTTATAAGGTTATGAGGTTATAAGGAATTAGACCTTGACAACAAAACAACCAACCAAACAACAAAACAACAAAATAACTAAACAACCAAATAACAAAACAACAAAGAATCAGCCAAACAACAACCAAACAACCAACAAAACAACCAAACAACCAACAAAACAACCAAACAACAAAATAACCAAACAACAAAGAACCAACCAAACAACAAAATAACTAAACAACAAAACAACAAAAAATGAAAATCAACGAAGGATTTGAACTACGGGAAGTATGCGGAGAGCACGTCATTGTAGCACACGGCGTCAAAAATATAGATTTCTCCAAGATTATCAATC
>CALZLQ010000110.1 GCA_945788385.1 uncultured Prevotellaceae bacterium | reverse complement strand
TTCAAGGAGCAGATGCGCCTGAGCGAAAAGGGGGATGACGAGGCAATGATTATAGACCAGGACTTCCTCCGTGCCTTGCAGTATGGTATGCCTCCGACCTTCGGTATCGGTATCGGCATAGACCGTCTCGTCATGCTGCTCACGGGCAAGTTTGCCATCGGCGAGGTCATGCTCTTCCCCCAGATGAAGCCCGAGGTCAAGGCTCCACGCGACCGCGACGAGGCTTTCCTTGCCAAGGGGATTCCGGCACAATACATACCTCTGCTGCGCAAGGCGGGCTACAATCTCGTTGCCACGCTTGAGGGTGTGGCGCCAGCCAAGATACAGCAGCAGATAGTCGAGATACTCAAGAAGTACAGACAGTATCTCGGCGACTTGGAGAAGCCAAGTCAGGAAGAGATTTCTACCTGGATATAGTGACAAGAAAACGACATGATAGGAAATATCGCAGTAATGGGGGGCGGCAGTTGGGCCACGGCTATAGCGAAGATGCTGCTCGAAAAGAACGATCACATCTGGTGGTATTTGCGCCGTGACGACCGAATCGAGGAGTTCCGTCGGCTCGGTCACAACCCGGCATACCTCACCAGCGTACATTTTGATGTGGACCGCATCACCTTTTCGTCAGACATCAACGAGGTTGTACGCAACTGTCAGACCTTGGTCTTTGTTACGCCTTCGCCTTATCTCAAAGGTCATCTCAAGAAGCTTAAGGTGAGGCTCTCCGACAAGTTTCTCGTCACTGCCATCAAGGGTATCGTGCCTGACGAGAACTTGATATGCTCCGAGTATTTCCACCAGATCTACAACGTGCCTGATGACAACCTCGCTGTCATAGGAGGTCCGAGTCACGCCGAAGAGGTCGCTCTCAACCGCCTGACTTACCTCACTATAGGCTGTGCTGATACGGTCAAGGCCAGGGCGTTCGCAGACCGTCTGGGCAGCGACGAGTATGTCAAGACCAAGACCAGTCTTGACGTCGTTGGCATAGAGTATGCCAGCGTGTTGAAAAACGTCTACGCCATAGCCAGCGGTATCTGTCACGGACTGAAATATGGTGACAACTTCCAGGCCGTACTCATGACCAATGCTGCCCAAGAGATGCAGCGCTTCATACAGACGGTCTTCCCCATGGAGCGTAGCATCATAGACAGTGTGTATTGCGGTGACCTCCTCGTCACTGGCTACTCCAACTTCTCTCGCAACCGCGTCTTTGGCACAATGATAGGCAAGGGCTACAGCGTCAAGTCTGCCCAAATCGAGATGGAGATGATTGCCGAGGGCTATTTCGGTACGAAGTGTATGAAGGACATTAACCGTCACCTGCACGTCAATATGCCCATACTCGATGCTGTCTACAATATCCTGTACGAAGGCATATCCCCCAATATAGAGATAAAACTGCTGTGCGAGGCTTTTAGGTAGATTTGGTTAAACCACCCAACAAAACAACAAAACAACAAAACAACAAAACAACAAAATAAAATGACAACAATTGATTTATCAAAGGCACTCGTGGGTGCAGACCAGATTGCTGCCTTCGAGCCGAAAGTGGCAGAGGCGCAGAAGGCGCTCGAAGAGTGTACGTGTAAGGGTAATGATTTCCTCGGTTGGATGCATCTGCCGAGCAGTATCACCCCAGAGTTTTTAGCAGAGATCAACGCTTGCGCCAAGACGCTGCAGGAGAACTGTGAGGCTGTGGTCGTGGCTGGTATTGGTGGCAGCTATCTCGGGGCGCGTATGGTGATTGATGCTCTCTCCAATAGCTTCGGCTGGCTTCAGAAGAGTGATGCGCCACGCATACTCTTTGCCGGCAACAACATTGGCGAGGACTATCTCTCAGAGTTGATAGACTATCTCCAGGGAGTGAATTTCGGTGTTATCAACATCTCCAAGTCTGGTACGACAACAGAGACGGCCCTCACATTCCGTCTGCTCAAGCGCATGTGTGAGCAGCAACGCGGCAAGGATATGGCACGCAAGGTAATCGTAGCCGTCACCGATGCCAAGAAAGGAGCAGCGCGTACCACTGCCGACAAGGAGGGCTATACTTCATTCATAATCCCTGACAACGTCGGAGGACGTTTCTCTGTGCTCACCCCTGTAGGTCTCCTGCCTATAGCTGTGGCAGGCTTTGACATTGCGGCTCTCGTCAAGGGGGCACAGGATATGGAGGCACAATGCGGCATTGATGTCCCATTTGCACAGAATCCTGCAGCACAGTATGCAGCCGTGCGCAACGCACTCTATCAGAGTGGCAAAAAGATAGAGATTCTCGCCAACTACCAGCCCAAGTTGCACAACCTTGGTGAGTGGTGGAAGCAGCTTTACGGCGAGAGCGAGGGCAAGGACGGCAAGGGTATCTTCCCAGCCTCTGTAGACCTCACCACAGACCTCCACTCTATGGGACAATGGATACAGGATGGTGAGCGCACTATTTTTGAGACTGTAGTAAGTGTGGCCCAGCCCAATCGTACTCTTCTCTTCCCCTCAGACGAAGAAAACCTTGACGGGCTCAACTTCCTTGCAGGCAAGCGTGTGGACGAGGTCAACAAAATGGCGGAGCTTGGTACTCAGCTTGCCCACGTAGATGGAGGAGTACCCAACATCAAGATAAGCATTGACAAGCTTGACGAGTATCACGTTGGCCAGCTCATTTATATGTTTGAGCGTGGTTGCGGTATCAGCGGCCTGATACTCGGTGTAAATCCGTTCGACCAACCTGGAGTCGAGGCATACAAGAAGAATATGTTTGCTCTCCTCGGCAAACCTGGCTACGAAAAAGAGACACAAGCCATCAAGGCAAGACTGTAACAAACGACATCTACGAGAAAGAGAAACGGCAGGA
>CALZLQ010000109.1 GCA_945788385.1 uncultured Prevotellaceae bacterium | reverse complement strand
GATTTCAGTTCACTACGATGGTACGAAATGGCAGGTTGGGGCAAAACGGGATAGCGAGATGGTGCTCACAATAGATGATGTTGCGCAGGCCTACGATGAGACAGCTTGTGATTATGATGCCAATGATCAGACGGGCTACAAGGCTCAGAGGCTTGTGGTCTTTGCTTCTGCTGCGTATGATGCAATAGAGAGTGAGAAATAGGGCGGTAAGTATGAGTGATATGCCCCACCAAAAGATGACAGTCTCGCTGGCTGCAGGGACGAAGTTATATGTCCAATCGCTGTCGAAGAGCGCGGAATAAAAGGTGCCGAGGGCTCCGCCGATGCCCCCAATGATCATACCGAGGGCTCCGCCTGTGATACCCATGATACTGCCGAAGATTGTGCCTATGGCTGATATGGTGAGGGGAATGGCTATGAGTATGATGATTGCTACAATCATGGTCTTGAGGCAACCACTGCCTTTGTGCTCCACGGGGGCAGTGTGTTGGTCTTGTAGTATCTGGCGATTGATGGTGTCGGGGGTGACTGGGGTGCCGTTCATGCGCAGGCGGTCTTCGGGGGTGCGAGCCTCGGGAAGTATGACCCACAGGACTATGTAGAGTATGAAGGCGGGAAGATTGGTGCATACTGCAAGGACAAGGTATACCATGCGCCACATGGTGACTTCGCCGCCGAAATATTGTGAAAGTCCAGAGCAGACGCCAGCGATTATCTTGTCGTTGGGGTCACGGTAGAGTTTTTTGCCTCGGGTGTGGTCTCGCACTTTATCGTAGGCCTCCTGTGCGGTCTTTTGTGCGCCGCTGGCTGCTTTCTCGAAGGCTGACTTGAAGTCTTCGGCTCCGGTAGTGTGGCAATCATCGGGTGTGGAGTCTTGGCTGCTGATGTCTTGAGGGTTGCCTATCTTGGTGATTATCTCGCGTATAATCTGGTCGTTGACGGCTTGCATACCTTCTTGTTTTTTTGCCCATAGGAGCTCGGCTACACGGTGTTCGATGTCGTCGGCTATCTCGCTCCCCCCCTCTTGACGGCTGAAATAGCGTTTCATGCTTTCGAGGTAGTTATCGAGTAGTTGGTATGCGTCTTCGTCGATATTGTAGAGGGTGCCGAAGAGATTGATTTGAATGTTCTTCTTCATAATGTATTATCGTCGTTGAGTCTGTCGTGAAGGAGATTAACTGTGTTTGATATTTCTGTCCAGCTTTGGTCGAGCTGGATAAGAACCTGATGTCCTTGGGGGGTGAGGGTGTAGTATTTGCGCGGAGGTCCCGTCTTGCTCTCCTGCCATTCATATTTGAGGATACCGTCCTTCTTGAGACGATTGAGCAGGGGATAGAGGGTACCTTCCATGACTATCATGTCGGTCTTACTGAGTTGCTCAATGATGTCGTTAGCATAACATGCGCGTTGTTTCAACAGGAGCATTATGCAGTATTCGAGAAGTCCTTTACGCATCTGTGCTCGGGTGTTGTCTGTATTCATGTCTGTGTCTCTTCTGTGTGTTGCGATGCAAAGATATGCAAAATTACAATACCTTGTTTTGCATAGTACTAAAAATTAACATATTTTATACACCATCGATTAACACATATTACACGGCATAAAAAGTACAGCCAATCCTGCTGAGTGCAAGACTGGCTGATTTTCTATGACCTTATTTGATTATAAAAACAGGATTTCAGATGAAATCTGCGTTACACCAAATCATTTAGTTCGTTGCGTAGTGCTACCAGCTCGGCTTTAAGGCTCTGCAGCTCATCAAGTATGAGGGTGGTGTTTGACGCTCCTCGCTTGTTTTTGGCAAGTACTTCTTTGGCGGTAGCGATCTTCATACCTCTCACCTTCAGCAGGTTGTGTACGGTGCGGATTTCGTCTATATCTGCTTGAGTGTACTGGCGAACGCCTGACTTTGTCTTGCCGGGATTGATGTTGACAAACTCCTTCTCCCAATATCTCAGCAGCGACTCGTTGACATCAAATATCTTGGCTACTTCAGATATGCTGTAATATTTTTTTAGGTCAGACATTTTGGGGTGTTGGTTGGTTGTTTGGGTCTTTGGTTGTTCGGTTGGTTGGTTGTTTAGTTGGTTGTTTGGGTCTTTGGTTGTTCGGTTGGTTGGTTGTTTGGTTGGTTGGGTCTTTCTTGGGGGCTTGCTTTAATGGTCATTTAACGAATAGAACCAACTAAACAACAATCACCCAACCAAACAACAAACTTGGAATTGTTCTCGCTTATTCGTATCTCTGAGCTTGCGCTCTAAGATACTTTCGCTCGACAATTCCAAATAAAAATAATAAAACCGTACCAACTTTTGAGCGAAAATCCTTGGTAATTATGTTTTTTTGATATATTTTTGCGTCGTAAACGGTAAGCGCTATGATTGCTAACAATATTGACCCTTTTGAGCCTACGCATCCTGGCGAAATCCTCAGAGAGGAAATTGAATGTCGCGGTATCTCGCAAAAAGAATTGTCGCGGCAAACGGGCATTTCGTATTCGGCTCTTAATGAGGTGATGAACGGCAAGCGCGCTATCACTACGCAATTCGCTTTGCTGATAGAGGCTGCGTTGGGGATTGAATCAAGTTTTTGGCTCAAGATGCAAATGGACTATGATGTACAGACTGCCAAGCGTAACAAGACTTTTGCACAACGGCTTGAGAATATAAGAAGGATTGCTGCCATGCTTTAAGAGCGAAGCGGAGGTCAGAGTTACGAGCATTGAGAACAAATCCAAACAAAAAAAAATAATAAAACCGTACCAACTTTTGAGCGAAAATCCTTGGTAATTATGTTTTTTTGACGTAAATTTGCAACGCAAATGTGGAGACGCACTCCCGTGAGCATTCAATATTGGGCTATGGTGTAATGGTAACACTGCAGATTCTGGTCCTGCCTTTCCTG
>CALZLQ010000108.1 GCA_945788385.1 uncultured Prevotellaceae bacterium | reverse complement strand
GGCATTGTCAAGAAATACGAGCCCCTGCTGCTTATCCCCATAGCCTTTGGCGTGCTCATAGCCAACTTCCCCGGGGGAGGTATGGGTGTGCTCCAAGCCGACTCAGAGGGTATGGTAGAGTTTATGAAGAATGGAGTCATGGTCAGGAAAGACATCTATGCCATGCCTCTCCATGAGATAGCGCACGACCTTGGCCTGATGAACTATCTGTACTATGCCTTGATCAAGTCAGGTCTGCTCCCGCCAATTATCTTCATGGGTGTGGGTGCGCTCACCGACTTTGGTCCTATGCTGCGCAATCTCAAGCTTGCCATCTTCGGAGCAGCAGCCCAGATGGGTATCTTCGCTGTGCTCCTCGTAGCCCTGCTCTGCGGTTTTACCCCTCAGGAGGCAGGCTCACTCGGCATCATAGGCGGCGCAGACGGCCCCACGGCAATCTTTACCACTATCAAGCTCGCACCTCATCTGCTCGGTCCAATTGCCATTGCAGCATATAGTTACATGGCACTCGTGCCTGTGATTATACCGCTTGTAGTCAAGTTGCTGTGTTCGGAGAAAGAGTTGCGTATCAATATGAAAGAGCAAGACAAGCTCTATCCCGATGCCACGCAGATCAAGAATATGCGAGTTCTGAAGATTATCTTCCCCATAGCGGTTACTACCATTGTGGCAATCTTCGTGCCCACGGCAGTCAGTCTTGTAGGTATGCTCATGTTCGGCAATCTTATCAAGGAGATAGGCAACGATACTTTCCGTCTTTTCGATGCCGCCTCAAACGGTATCATGAATGCCGCTACCATCTTCCTCGGACTCTGCGTAGGAGCTACAATGACCGTTGATGCCTTTGTCAATGTGCAGACCCTCGGTATCGTGGCAGGAGGTTTTTGTGCCTTTGCCCTCTCGATAGCGAGCGGTATATTCATGGTCAAGGTATGGAATCTCTTTGCCAAAAAGAAGATAAATCCGCTCATCGGAGCTACGGGCCTCTCGGCAGTCCCTATGGCAAGCCGAGTGTGCAATGGCATTTCTACCAAGTATGACCCCAAGAACCACGTCCTCAACTACTGTATGTCATCCAATATCTCAGGAGTGATAGGCTCGGCAGTAGCGGCAGGTGTGTTGATCTCATTCTTGGGCTAAAACTAAAACAGATATACATTGATACAGAAAATAGGTCTTTATACAGGGCTTGTATGGTCAGGCTCCTTCATATTCACCATGCTAAGTCTCACCCAGCCGGGGTGGGGCTTTGCAGGTAATCTCCTTGGCATCGCCACGATATGGGTGGCAGGCATTCAGCTGCGCAACATTCAGGACACCCCCTGGTCCTTGCACCAACGTTGGCGCAAATCACTCTCCGTACATGCCCTTGCCGCGCTCCTGTGTACCTTTGTGCAGCTCATATACCTACGTTTCATCGATGGAGGCACAATGGTTGACAGCATCGTCCGGCTCTATCAGACACCCGATATAGCCGATGCTATCAAAAAGAGTATGCCGGATTTTGACATTGAGCAGACCATTGGCCTGCTCAATAATATCACGCTCTCAGAGTTAATGGGGCAGATGCTGATGATGAATGCCTTCTTCGCAATAATACTCAGCATTCCCACAGCCGTTGTGGCTAAAGTGAGAAACGATAAAACTCTGTAAACGCCTTGATGCAGTATTCATGGTCTTGGATACTGCCAGTCTCGCGAGCAGAGTGCATCGCCCAAATAGGATTGCCCATATCCACACCGCGCAAAGGTAAACTGCCCGACAAGATGTTGCCCAAGGTACTTCCCCCAGCCACGTCGCTATGATTGACGAAGGTCTGACAAGGCACGCCCGCTTTGGCGCAAATCTCCATAAACACAGCAGCACTTGCCGCATCACTCACATATTTCTGCGAAGCATTGTACTTGATTACAGGGCCACCTCCCATCACGGGGTGATTGGTCGGGTCCATCTTCTCTGGATAGTTGGGGTGCCAGGCGTGAGCATTGTCTGCGCTAATCATAAACGCCTTTTCTATGGCGCGATAAAAATCCTCACGGTTGCCACCCTGAGCCAATACCATGCGCTCCAGGATGCTCGCAAGGAACGGACTCCCAGCCCCCTGCTTTGTGGCAGAGCCAGTCTCCTCATTGTCAAAGATTGCAAGCACATTTGTCATCTCGGCAGCCTCAGAGCTTGTCAAGGCCTCAAGGCCAGCGTGCACCATGCTTAGGTCGTCCAGTCTGCCGCTTTGCACAAACTCCCCATTCAGGCCTACACGTCCTGCAGGCGTAGTGTCGTAGAGATAGAGGTCATAGTCGAGTATCTCCCCGGCATCGCAGCCCAACTCGTGGCATATCAAGTCTTTGATATAAGAGCCACTCCTGCTCTCACTCATGCCAAAGCCCAACACAGGGAGCATATCTTTCTGCTTGGAAAGTTTCACACCATCGTTGACCTGACGGTTGAAGTGAATGGCAAGATTAGGTATGGTAAGCAGGGCACGCTTTATGTGCATCAGGCGAGTTACAGGATTCAAGGCATTCTCTCCGCGCAGTATCACACGCCCGGCCAAGGATAGAGGTCTGTCCATCCATGTCGACATGACAGCACCGCCGTAAAGCTCGGTATTGAGTTTCACCAGTCCACCCTCACACTTCATCTCGGCATTAGGCTTGATGCGGAAAGTGGGCGAATCGCAGTGGGCGCATATCATTTTGAAGCCCGCATCACCCAAGGTCTTGGTGCCAAGGTTGAAAGCATAGAGACTCGAATCATTTTTCGTGATAAACAACTTGTCTCCAGCCCTTAGCTCTCCGAGCGAGTCAGAAGCTTTTATCTCGCGGAAGCCTGCTCCCAGCAGTTCCTCCTTAATAGTATTCACAGCCAGAAAGTTTACTGGCGATTTGTCGAGAAATTCAGTTAAATTCATATCAAAAAGAGTTTGTTCGTT
>CALZLQ010000107.1 GCA_945788385.1 uncultured Prevotellaceae bacterium | reverse complement strand
TGGCACGTTTTCTATCGTGGGCCCAGTGCTCTCCGCACTTTCTCCTTCGCAGGGGTGGGCTCTTGGGGAGCAGG
This sequence comes from uncultured Prevotellaceae bacterium, assembly GCA_945788385.1. Taxonomy (GTDB): domain Bacteria; phylum Bacteroidota; class Bacteroidia; order Bacteroidales; family Bacteroidaceae; genus Physcousia. The sequence goes on along the minus strand of CALZLQ010000107.1, from coordinate 2,983 downwards.
CTAACACCTTTCTCTATACCAATGCAACGTTGGACTTGGTCACTTCGGCTGTGCTTGCCGCCTCGTTTGGCTGGATTATGCTTCTGGCGGCACCGGTGCTGTTTTGCTGGCAGGGCATGTTTTATGCCATCGCATACTTCTTTGGCGAGGCTATGCCTGAGCCTATGAGGGTGGAGCTGAGTATCGTCGGGGGTGTGCTGATTGTATCGTCCGGACTGGGCATTTTGGGTATTAAGGATTGCAAGACGGTCAATCTCCTGCCTTCGCTTTTAGTACCTGTGGTCTTTTACTTGGCATTCGGCTGATATGGAGTTAAAAAACGATGTTTATTTGTTTTTTTGCCCATTTTGTCGTACCTTTACAGCTGAAATATTATGGATAAGACGTCATTACACGCTCCTACCGAATTGGGGTCTAAGTCGGTGGGGAGTCTACTTGTGCAGTATGCTACGCCAGCCATCATCGCGATGACGGCATCTTCGTTGTACAACAATATTGACCGTATTTTCATCGGGCAGTGTGTGGGCCCCATGGCTATTTCGGGTCTCGCCACTACCTTCCCCTTTATGAATCTGTCGGCCGCCTTTGGCGCTATGGTGGGGGTGGGAGCAAGCACCCTCATCAGTGTGCGTCTGGGGCAGAAAGACTACAAAACAGCCAACCATGTGCTTGGCAATGTGATTACCCTCAATCTCATCTTGGGTATACTCTTTACCGTAGTTTGCTGGGCCTTCCTCGATCCAATTCTTTATATCTTTGGCGCTTCGCGACAGACTATTCCGTATGCACGCGACTATATGGAGATTATCTTGCTTGGCAATGTGGTGAGCCATAGCTATTTGGGCCTGAACGCCGTGCTTAGGGCTGTCGGGCACCCACGCCTTGCGATGCGCTGCACGATGCTCACCGTAGTGCTGAATGCCATACTTGACCCTATCTTTATATGGAAGTTGGACATGGGTATCCGAGGAGCAGCCATTGCTACCATCATAGCACAGATTGTGTCGTTGGTCTGGGAATTCTGGCTCTTTGCCCGTCCGCATGAGATAATACACCTGCAAAGGGGAATATACAAGCTCAACCTGACGATTGTGAGGCAGACGCTTGCCATTGGCCTTTCACCCTTTTTGATGAATGCCTGTGCCTGTATCGTAGTGCTTTTCATCAACAGGGGTATGCGCGATTATGGGGGCGATTATGCCCTTGGAGCATACGGTATTGTGAACAGTGTGATATTCCTGTTTCTGATGATTGTCATGGGGCTCAATCAGGGTATGCAACCTATCGTGGGCTACAACTGGGGAGCGCGACAGAACAATCGAGTGTGGCTGACTCTGCGTTACACTATGATTGGGGCTACGGTTGTGACTACGACAGGATTTGCTGTGGGTGAACTGATGCCAGAGATGCTGACCCATATCTTTACTTCCAATGCCCATATTACCGAGCTTGCTTCGCGCGGATTCCGTCTGTGTGTGAGCGTATTCCCCTTGGTGGGGGTGCAGATGGTCATCGGCAATTTCTTTCAGTCTATCGGACACGCTGGCAAGAGCATTTTCCTGAGCCTGTCGCGTCAGATGCTGTTTCTGATTCCTCTGCTCAACATTCTACCCCGCTATCTGATGCTCGACGGAGTATGGCTCAGCATTCCTATCTCCGATGCTGTCAGCTTTTGCTTTGCCATAGGTATGCTATGGTGGGAGGTATTGCATATCAAGAGAAAATCTGTCGCAGCCTAACTCCGTGCCAGTATTATGTTGTACGTCAACGACAAGCTTGATACCATTTCGCCAGAGGTCTTCGCTCAAGACATGGCGCGTTTGCCTCAGTGGCGTAGGGAAAAGGCTTTGGCCTACAAGCCTCTACGTATGCAGGTAGAGTGTGTTGAGTCATACCTCCTGCTTGTCGAGGGGCTTCGCAATGAGTATGGTGTGGATTTCATGCCCACGTTTGTAGTTGGCGAGCATGGCAAGCCCTCGCTGCTCGAACTGCCCGATGTGCATTTTAACATCTCGCATTGTAGCAGTGCGGTGGCTTGTATGATTGACTCTGTGCCTGTGGGTGTTGATGTAGAGCTTCGTGGACGCTTTAAGGAAAGTCTTGCCCGCTACTGTATGAACGCTTCGGAATTGGAGCGTATCCTCTCCCACCCCGATCCAGATCTTGTCTTCACCAAACTCTGGACTCAAAAGGAAGCAGTCTACAAACTCCTTGCCTCAGGCATCACCGATAATATTCGCGATATACTTTTGCCCCAAAATACCGTGGGTATGCGTATAGAGACCGATGTATATGATGACTTTATCGTCTCTGTAGCCAGAAAGGAATAAGCTTTTAATACCTTTTCAATCCCCTTTTAATGGTCATTAAACACTTGTTTAACCCGAACCCAGTCATTAGACCATTACGCGCTAATGACCGATTCGTGCTTGAGTATGCAATTAGTCCTCCGACTTTCTTATAGTAACAAAATCATGACATGTGTTTTTGCGCTTCTCCTATGCAAAACAGCATCAAAACCGCGCTTTTCCCTTAGTATCCTCTACAAAACACGGAGGATAGTAAGAGGATAGTAAGGGAATGCTAAGGGAAACCTAAGAGAAAAGCCCTCATAATAGTGCTTTTTCTGATGTTTTTCGCATAGAGAACTATTTGGAAAAATTTTGAAGAGTATCTGTAACCCTATTAATTACTATTTGGTTGTTTCTGTGGCAAAGCATAACATTCTACAGCACTCTATTATAGATTGACTGATTGCGACCTACAATTTTCACCTTATCATGATGTGAACAACTCGGAACACCATTCGTACACTGGTTTGATTTGGATAGGAATACCATCCTTGTTCAGTTCTTCATATTCATAATCTGTAAGTAGCAACAGGTTTTCACATTTCGTCTTTTTATATGCCAAAAGCAAGCCGTTTATCTCTCGTTTACGAGTCTTGTCAGATGAGATGTCGTAAGAAACCTGGATACATTGA
>CALZLQ010000106.1 GCA_945788385.1 uncultured Prevotellaceae bacterium | reverse complement strand
TAATTTTGTTTTTTAGTTTTTTGTTATTTAGTTTTTTTTGTTATTTAGTTTTTTTGTTGGTTGTTTGTTGTTTTGTTGTGTCTTTTGTTGGTTGCTTGTTCTGTCATTTGGTCGCGGATAGTCACTAGTATCAACCAAATAACCAAACCACCAAATAACTAAACAACCACCCTCATTCCTTTCTCAGTCTTCTGCCAGGACAGTCTGTAAGCAGCATAATACTTACCATTATACACATTAGGTATATCACGGCGAGGTTGAAGCTCAGGGTGTCAATCTTGGTGTCGCCTACCACCTTGGTGCTGCTATAGAAGGGCGCACCTCCATTTCTGCTCATAGGTGTCAGATATATGGGGGCTACAATGGGTACGATATATCCGTCACAAAGCTTGATAGGAGAGGAGGCGTGGGCGTTCATCACCATATCCCTGAGTTGATTATTGGTATTTTCGCGTTTCAGTCTGCATTGTTCGTCCTTGCCTGTGAGTCTGATTTGCTGTGAGAGTATTCGGTCTGCTTTTATGGTAGCGGAGTTGCTACGCTCGGCAAGCACAGCCTTCGCCTTTTTGAAATACGATTGAAGATTGTCGTAATTATAACTTTCAGCAAAGGGCTTGAGCCCCGTGACTTCAGTGATGACGCCAAGGTTTTTCTTGACTACATCGATGTGAGCAGAGTCCGGTTTGCAGCCTTTGGAGAGTTGGTAGCGCATAGTCTCTGTCTGCGATTCCAACTCGTAGAGAAACGCATTTTGGTAAAACATAGCCTCGTATTTCTCTTTGTTTTGCTCGAAATACGTATTCTCGAAGTCGTTGTGTGCAAATGTCTCTACTGCTAAAGCTTCGTATGCCCAGCGCGAAGGTATCAGGTTGCCAATGGCAGGCACATTGCCCGTGCGGCTGTGTGGGGCGAGGTCCTTGAAGTCCACCACAACTCCACACAACAGAATCTGGGGGATAAGCAATATCGGTATTGTGATATAGATAGCCACGATACTGTTTAGACACTGACTCAGCAGCAAGCCCGTCAGATTGCTCAGCAGTGATATGGCAAAGAGTACCCCCCACCATGTCATCGTCATGCCCTGAAGCCCCATAATCCAATTGCCAATCAATACAAACGCAAGAGTCTGCAACATAGAGACCCCAGCAGAGTATATTATCTTGCTTAGGATATAGCTTTGGTAATTGAGATGCAAGAACTTCTCGCGCTTTAGCAATAACTGCTCGTGGATAATCTCCTCGGCCGACGAACTCATACCGATGAAAGCCGCCACAATGACAGCCATAAACATGTACGAGGCAAAGTTTTTGTTGTCCATCAACGAATATCCGCTCTCTGGAGCATAGCGAGTGAGCAAGGCGCAAATCACTGCCAGCACAGGAGCCACGAGTGATGTCACCAGCAAATACTGCACGTTGGTCAACTTCGTTTTGATGTTGCGTTGCAAGAATATCATCAGCTGCTTTATAGCTCCGGGCCTGCGTTGTCTCGTAGTCGGCACCTCCGTGGTCTCAGGCTCGTTGACGTCTTGACCCCGCGAAGCTTTGTCCTGCATATATATCTCATTCCACTGTTGCGGAGAGACCTTACGCTCAGAGCTTTGCATGCCAGAACTGTCCAGGGCCTTCTCGTCGATGATGTTCAAGACTACCTCAGGGTTGAGATTGCCACATACAGGACACATGCTCGTCTCAGCATCAGCGTAGCTCGCAGCTTGCTTGAAATACGTGATAGCATCAATAGGATTGCCGTCATACACGGGATAGCCACCCTTGTCCAAGAGCCACAGTCGATCAAACAGCTTGTATACGTCGCTGCTCGGCTGATGAATGTTGACAACAATCAGTTTCCCCCTATACGTCTGCTCCTTAAGCAGGTTGATTACCATCTCCGTGTCAGCACTCGACAATCCGCTTGTGGGCTCATCGAGAAATAGAACCGCAGGTTCGCGAATCAGCTCAAGAGCGATATTCAGACGTTTACGCTGACCTCCGGAGATAGTCTTGTTGAGAGGAGAGCCAACCTTGAGATTTGCCGTAGCCTCAAGCCCCAAGTCATGCAGGATTTTGTCTACACGCTCGTTGAGCTCACGCTTTGTCATACCCTCAAAACACAGCCTCGCCGTATACCAGAGATTTTCTCTCACCGTGAGTTCCTCAATGAGCAAGTCGTCCTGCGGTACGAAACCTATGAGTTTCTGCGTCTCCTCCTCGTGTATGGAGTGTCCGTTGATAGTGATGCTCCCCGACTGAGGTTCGATGCTGCCACATAGCAAGTTCAGCAAAGTGGTCTTGCCGGACCCGCTACCACCCATTATAGCCAGCAGCGTGCCGCTCTTGAGCGTAAACGAGAAGTCGTGTATGCCATTAGTCGTATGTGGGAAGCGAAAATCAATATTCCGACCGGCAAAAGAGATGACCTGCCTCTTCTCGTCCAGTGTTTGACAGGCAAACTCAGTAGATAGGGTAGAGTAGTAGATAGGCAAGGCGCTTCTGGATTTGAGCACACCGCTCTTTTGCATGATCTGGAACGCCCCTCTCAGTACAGGCACGTCATTGAGCAGCAGTTCGTCGTGCCCGGTAAACGAGAAGACCATAATTTTCAGCTTACGTATCATCATCGTCTTGAGCACCCCGTCTCCTACCTCACGAAAACGAACATTTCCGTTGCCACTACATCTCGCGCTATCCCTGTTTTCGGTGACAAATACATAAAAATCCTCCAGCGTGTCACCGTCCACATGCAGTCTGTCCGCGATGCCCCTCATCATCTCATACTCCGTATTGTTGATGCCGTCTACACCACAAAACTCCATGAGACGCAATACCATGAGCGTCTCCTCCTTAGAAGAAATCTTGCCGTGTAGCCCATCGCAAATACTCTCTACGACAGCATCGGTATCTACCTCCTCGCTCATCGAGTAGAGGTCAGTCAGACTATCAAACATATCGAGCCACCCACTCGTATCCCGAATGCCAAAATGACGATGCAGATACGAGTCGAGCACCACTCGCGAAGCTGCAGACTCCACCCTTCCCTTGATGCAGCAGACCGCAAACAAGTTGATGAGACTCGATAGAATTATATCATTCATGCGTGCACGTATATGACTTTCCGCTACAAAGTTACGATTAAGCGAGCGAAAAAACAAATAAAGCAGGCTTTAATTTGCTTTTTCCGAGCTAAAGGATTACGAAAACT
>CALZLQ010000105.1 GCA_945788385.1 uncultured Prevotellaceae bacterium | reverse complement strand
CTGCGTACGCTTAGGCCAAAACTCCACATCACAACCCCAATACATCGTAAGCTATAAATTCGCCGTGCCTGCAGGAGTGGGAATCGAGGCAGCCTATGATGTTATGATGCACGGAGCTACGAAATCCACCACACTCACACTAAGTTTTGGCTCAGACACATATTTCAAAGAAACCTCATCAAGTGGGTTTCTAAACAGCAAAGATCACAACTACACAGATAAAGCTACCTTTACCACCACCGCTCCAGTCACCGAAGCGAAAGCCAACAACAGCTACGGCTCAGGTCAGACATGCTCACGAATATACTCACTCTCATATAGGTACAACTAACGCCCACCGACATGAACAAGATCATATACCTTTCGCTATCTGTCATCACCATGGTTCTTACCTCATGCACACAGCAGCAGGAGCCGTACGAGCGCACCAACGGCACAGGCACAGTAATACTCAATCTGAGTACCACTCCGCGCCCCGCAATATCCACGCGAGCCGTAGACAACGATCTCAACATAGAGTTCATACGCCCCGATGGCAGTATATATCAGCAATATGACGCAGGGCAGGAAATTCCGCAAAAAGTCACACTTGAAGCAGGAGTGATATACACCGTGCGGGCATATACACCAAACCAAGACACATGGCAAGACGCCAACAACGGACTTGGCGAGGGCTGCTACTATGGAGAAACCTCAATCACCGTCGACGAGGACCAGATAGCTTACCTCAACTACGTCGTACCAATGACCAACTGCGCAGTCACCTTCACCCTACCCGACCTGTTTGACATGCTCTTCAAACGATATTCATTCATAGTCGAATACGGAGACAAGACTGTGACCATGAGCGCACAGGGCACCAAGGCATACATGCCAGCATCAGCCGAAGGCTTCAAATACAAGCTTCAAGCCACTAACAATGACGAGAAGACCAGTAGTCATACCCTACTTGAATACCCAAACACACAGAAAGGCAAACTCTACAACATAAAGTACGTCTATGCAGGAGAGTTTAATTCTGGCAACATTGACATAGACATTACCGACAACAATGAGCACGAAGATATCGATTTTGGCGTATAAGAGAAACCTGTCGCCATACATAATCGGGGCACTATGCATCTTATCCACGAGTAGTTGCGTAGATCAAGGACAAGATATGAGTATCTCGGGCAACACCACAGAACAAGTAGCCCCAGAAGGTTCAGGCAGCATCGCGATACAGCTGGAAGGGAAGGCAAGCACCACACGAGGTAGCATGACATCAGTCATCACCCAAGAGGAAGCCAACCTCTTTCTGGTGACGATATATAAAGGAAGCGAATTTATCAGCCAGCAAATACAGCTTGGCAGCGTTGGGACTGTTTCTTTCCCAGCAGGCTACGGCTACAAAGTCTCAGTAGAAAACATCACAGCCGAACAAGCCATAACACTCAACGATGGTTGGGGAGCCAAGCGATACACAGGAGAGTCGCAGAGTTTTGGCATAGTAGCAGGGCAAACCACCCGAGTCGCAGTACCATGCAGCACTGCCAATGCGGCCGTTGCAGTCAACATAGACACTACCATCGAAAACTGTAAAGTCACGATTACCACGGAAGATGGGCGCGTCCTCGCCACTACGGAAAACCGCACCGCCTACGTCAATATACCGCAAGAAGGCACCGCCAAGGTAAGTATCACAGTCGAGAAAGATGGAGAAATAGTCGGTGAAAGCACCGATTTAGAACTCGATTCCTCTCAAGTCAAAGACATAAATGTCAGGCCCGAGGACGACAACGAAACCAACGTTGGACTCGATATCACATACGAAGACAGCTTTGAGCAGACCCTAATCGGAGTTACACTACCACTTGAATAGATTCTGATATTATCATAAGAAAAAAAATAACAACACACTAATAATGATGAAAAAGATGTTTTTTTGCGCAGCAGCTATAGCAGCTGTGTTTACCTCATGTTCAAATGAAGCAACCCTTGAGCCCAACATGGCCTCAATCAACCTCAGCATTACGAGCAATGACGAGATGACCATACATACTCGTGCCACCCAGAACGCCGACAAAAGCGTATGGTATGCACAAGTAGGCACAGAGTCACAGATTCACGTGGACCAGTTAGTAGGAAAGACCTACCAACCAGGTGAGAAGACAATCAAGGTATCAAGTCACACAAATCTCGATGCAGCACTCCAAGCCAACGGAGGTGCAGGCGAAGCATATTACGAAGCAAGTCAGAATGTCAACCTTGTAGCCGGCATCAATAACATCAGTTTCAGTTGCGGCACAGCCAAGAACTCTAAGGTAAGCGTTGACTGGAGCAGAGCCACCAACGTAGCGGTACTCAGTATGACAAATGTCGTAGCAAAACAGACGGGTCGTACAGACTACACCTTTGCGAGCACGGGCACAAGCGCATTTTTCAAGACAGGTGAAAACATAGAATGCACTATCAACTATACCTACAACGGAGCAAACAAGACCATAACTAAGACCATCACCTCCCCAGTAGCAGCCACCGAGTACAAACTGGTTATCTCAGCCAACACCAATGGATCAATCACCACTATCACCATCACCTATGATGACGCATTCACCGATGGTGGCACTACATCTGTGACCATCGACGCAGCCACAGGTGCAGAAGCATAATCCCCCACCACATCACAAAAAAACACGATAAAATCGCGGAAATGAAACTATACAAAACCCTATTCGCAATCACAATTATAGCCTCTGCCATCTCCTCATGCCAGAATGAGGAGGCAGAGCCCATAATGCAGTCCACCAAAGGTAAAGTCATGCTCACGTGCTCAGACATCGCAGCATACGTAGACGGAGGCACACGCGCCACGCTGACAGACTTTGGAGGATACACCTTCACCCTCAAAGGTACAGACAGCAAAGGGCAAGCCGTATCGTCTCAGATAGCATTTCAGAAAGACGGCGACACGTATAGCACAATTATCCCCGCAGGCGAATACACGATCACCGCAGACAACACTCAGGCAGCCCAATCTGGCTTGGGTTGCCCATACTACCAAGGCACATCAGCAACATTTACACTCACCCCAGGCGGAAGTGTGTCAGTCAGCATCAGCATGGGCAAACCACGCAATTCACAAATCACACTCTCCCAAGACCCCAGTTTCACCGCCCTCTATGATCTCATCGGGGTAGAAATCCACGATGAAACCAGCAGAAACATCACCCTCAATGCCCAAACCACCACAGGCTATGTAATGGT
>CALZLQ010000104.1 GCA_945788385.1 uncultured Prevotellaceae bacterium | reverse complement strand
GGCAATCCCAAAAGCTTGCCGTAGGCTCAATCGTGCTGCAATACACGAAGGCTGCTATGGCAAAAGTGATCCACCCCATAAGGGTGTCAATCAATTTGAAATGCTTCATTGTCATTATTGTTTGTTTGGTTTGGTCATTGTTTTATAGGTAGCGGCTTCGCTTGGCGATGCTTCAGTTAAAGGCATATTAAATTAGCGTTTAACGACCATTTAACGGCTGTTTCCGTCATCAAGGAAACCACTTAGTCTCACTTCATCATATGGTAAGTTGCAATAATGAGTATCCCATATCTTACAGCCTTTCCCACAGTGATGGCGATGAGAGTGACATAAGGGTTGGCACGCATGAAACCCAGAGTTACGCTCAATACGCTGCCCAATATAGGCAGGAAACACAAGGTGCCTATCCATGCACCACGGTTGGCAAGCCATGCCTGAGTCTTGAGCACCTTCTCACGCTTGATATGAAGATACTTCTCAATCCACTCCAAGCGTCCGAGAGTACCCACCCAGTAGTTGAACATCGAGCCTGCCACATTGCCTACGGTAGCACTCAGAAACAGGGGCCACGGTTGCAGACCAGCAATCTGGAGTCCTACCATAACCGTCTCGCTACTGAAGGGGAAGACGCTGCCTGCCAAGAAAGCAGCCACTGTCATACCCCAATAGCCATAGCTTTGCAAAAGTTCAATAAGATATGCCATAGTTGAGAAAAGCAATAATTACTGCCGTCATCAGACACAAGCAGAAGTAAACATTAGTCACCACCCTATTCGTCAATGCGAAATGATGTGCCAATATCGGGCTCAGACACACCACGAGCGAGGGGATAAACTCTTCGTACACCGAGGGATTGAATACTGTCACCAACCACACTCCTACACTCTGCCAGACGTAGATGTAAAGCAGCATGCGAGTGCGAATCTTGTCATCGTAGCGCGACTGCATGAAATGCACGATACCCAGAAAGCCTGTCAGTGTCAGAAATGCAAATACCGGGACTCCGGGACTGCGCCACGACAAAAGGCAGGCCCAGTCGGCAATATCAGGTCTGAACGAGTCGGCCAGCACCTCCACTCTGTCAAAGACATACTCCCAACTGCCCGTCAGTATACAATATCCGAACATCAACCACATTGGAGTCAGTATTCCCACTACACCAGCCCAAAACACTCTCCACGTAATGCAGCGCATAAACACTATCAGATACCAATAGTAAAGAGGTATCAGCACTACCAACTGGGGCATGGCGATGCACGCAATACCGTAAAAGGCAAAGGCGTGAAACACATCTGTGACTGGCTGGAACTTCTGATATGAGCGAAACAGCAAGTGATGACTTGCCGCAAGTCCCAGAGCGGCACACAGCCCCCCGGAGAGATGATGAGCTGAAGGCGAGATGCCTATGAGCAAAGCCCATATAGCACTCACGATGCGGGTGCGCACACGGATTAGAGCATTCTGGTTGTTGGTCTCCATTATGATGTAAATAGCCATGACATACGCCACAATGGCTGCCACCCCATAGGGCGTAACATCGAGAGAGATAGAGCTGCAAGCATCAGACGCAGGAGTCAGAAACCACAGCAAAGCACCGACGGCAATGCTGACAGGCAATGTCGCGGCACTTTGGCATACGGAATTCTGAAATCTGCGCTGTCGCATAGGTCTCGCTTACAAGTCCTGACCTATGTCACGGCGGAAGTATTTGCCCTTGAAGTCAATCTTCTGTGCCTCGTTCATACTCTTTGCCAAGGCCTCAGCCTTAGACTCGCCATAGGAGCTCACGGCGATGACACGACCACCCGCGGTGACCACCTCGCCATCCTTCAGCGCAGTACCGGCATGGAATACTATGCTACCCTCCACATCATCGATGCCTGAGATAGCAAAGCCCTTCTCATAGCTGCCGGGATAACCGCCACTGACGAGCATGACACATACCGCTGCACGAGGGTCAAACTCTATCTTGCGCTGAGCCAAGGTCTCGGTAGCCACACCTTCGAGCAGGTCTACGAGGTCGCTCTTGATACGCAGCATCACAGTCTCAGTCTCCGGATCGCCCATACGCACATTGTACTCGATGACCTTGGGATCGCCATCTATATTTATAAGACCGAAGAACACGAAACCCTTGTATGTGATATTCTCCTGGCGCAAGCCGTCGATAGTGGGGCGGATGATGCGGTCCTCGACCTTGCGCATCCACTCCTTGTCAGCAAAAGGCACGGGACTCACGCTGCCCATACCGCCAGTGTTCAGTCCGGTGTCACCCTCGCCAATACGCTTGTAGTCCTTGGCCTCGGGCAGGATGACATAATCCTTGCCATCGGTCAGAGCAAAGACAGAGCACTCGATACCACTCAAATACTCCTCGATGACCACACGGCTCGAAGCACCGCCAAACATACCGCCGAGCATCTCCTCAAGCTCGCGTTGTGCCTCCTCAAGAGTGTTCAGAATGAGCACACCCTTGCCGGCACAAAGACCGTCAGCCTTCAACACGTATGGAGGACGCAACGTAGAGAGAAATCTCTTGCCCTCCTCGAGGGTCTCGCCAGTGAACGTCTCGTAAGCAGCCGTAGGAATGCCATGACGCATCATAAAGCCCTTGGCGAAATCCTTACTGCCCTCGAGCACAGCACCCTCCTTTGAAGGCCCTATCACAGGCACATCACGCAATGCCGTGTCTGCCTTGAAATAGTCATATATACCCTTGACCAAGGGGTCCTCAGGGCCTACAACCACCATATTGACATTGTTGGCAATCACAAACTCCTTGATAGCGTCAAAGTCATCAGCCTTGACAGCCACATTCTCGCCCACCTTGGAAGTGCCGGCATTGCCAGGAGCAATAAAGAGCTTCTCTACCTTAGGGCTCTGCGCAATCTTCCATGCCAAAGCATGCTCGCGTCCACCCGAGCCCAACAGCAATATTCTTTTCATATATACTATATTGTTTAATTATTTCAAATAATCCTCAAAGTATCTCGTAATTCTCTCATGCAGATGCACCGCGTCCTTGCCATACATATTATGGCCGCCACCGGGATAAACAAAGAAGTCAGGCTGCGTACCGGCGTCTTCAGCAGCACGGATAAAGCTCAATGTGTGCTGGGGTACGCAAGTAGGGTCATTGTATCCAATGATAAACTGCAGACGGCCCTTGAGCTCGCCGGCACGATTGCGCAAGTTAGACTTTTCGTAGCCCTCGGGGTTCTGCTGCGGAGTGTCCATATATCGCTCGCCATA
>CALZLQ010000103.1 GCA_945788385.1 uncultured Prevotellaceae bacterium | reverse complement strand
TTTTTTTGGGACGCAGCGAGATTAACTTTTCCCCCCCCCCCCATCAAAAGAAAGAAAAATGACAAAAAGAAAATTTTTAGCGCATAATCGTCCAACAACAGGCATGGATTACATATTAGATTTTTGGCATTTAGTTTAGTATTTAGTGTTAGAAAAACACATACGTCATTAACATTTATTAAAAAGAGAAAATATGACAATAAAATACCATAATATAATACCATCTATAAAAACTTTTTGTGTAACTTTGTGGTATGATTTACAACATAAACATAGGATTGTTGTCCCAAAACAGGGAAATACAATGTCTGGAAGACGATTTGGCCTTCTGCGACAAACACACCGTGATACCGCATATCTACGAATGCATCCAGCCCAACATGCTCATGATTTTTATATGTCAGGCCGGACAGTTGAAAATGGAGGTAGACTACGAGCCCGTGACGCTCAACTCTGGCGACGTCTATATATGTCAGCCCGTCGCAACCATTCATCGTGTGAGTCAGAGCCAGGACTGCTACACAAGCGTGCTGTGCTACTCAACGATTATGGCTGACAACCTCCTCCCTACACGCCTTACACTGAATCAGGTACTCGAAGGCGGATACAATATGAAATTCCATGTCATTCAGAGCCAAATGGCAAGCATCATACTGCCATTGCTCAGCATGCTGCGACGTTATTTCAACGACAAGGACGCAACATTTAGCAGCAACACCATTCTCCACATTTTCGCTCTGCTGCTATTCGACATTCTCAACAGGGCGTGCGACAAGAGTATACCCCTGAGAGAGACTGCTGCGCTGCCCTCACGCTCAGACGCCCTCTTCAACCAATTTGTAAAGCTTCTGAAGGAGGATGCGGGGAGACATCGTACTGTGGGGTATTACGCTGAGAAGCTGTACGTCACCTCGGAGCATCTGTCGAAGACCATAAAGCGCAATACTGGTACCGGAGCTCTCCGATATATCAACCAGCACGCCATACACCAGATAAAATTAGACCTCAGACTCACTGACGCTCCAATAAGCCAATTGGCTGACAAATATCAATTCAACAGTCTTTCTTTCTTCTGTCATTTTATCAAGACTCATTTAGGTGTCACTCCTCAGGAGTATCGTTTTACATCTAAATAACTCATGACCATCATTTGACAGCGCTGGCAATCGAACTGCAACGGATAACGCCGACCATCCTTGCCCTCGAGCCACAGAGGGCCACGAATGGCCTTGGGATTGCTGCGCAGACACTGTCCTATCTGATAGCGAATACAGTAACGGCATTCCATCAGAGTCTTGGGGACTTGGGGCTCAGGAATCTCTGATTCGGGGACTTGGGGAGTGAGGTATGGCGTGGGATGGGCTGGAGCAGTTTGCTTCAAGTACAGGTCAAGTTGGTCTATGACTGCCCTCCTCCACTCTGCGAGGGTGCTCCGCGGTATGAAATATTGTTCCGGACAGTGTACTTGCCCGACACAGTATATGGTCTGGCCGAGTTTGCCGAGCACGTCGGTAATGGTCGAAGACTGCGGAGTCTGTGCAGTCTGGTGAGGATATTCGAAATTTTTGGTAACGGGAGGAGCATCGCCGACTTGGGCTGTAAGGCTAAAACCTGTATGGGTAGGGCTCAAGGTCCACGTTAGGGGGAGGCGGCGTGTGGCAGTATGCCCGGCAAGGGCTTTCTCCATGGCCTGGTCCTGATTGCGATAAAGTGGGGTTCGGGGGCGCAGTTCAGCAGGGACAACACGCAGATAGAGGTGGTTGCCCTCGGCTCGGTTGACCCTAAATCCAATGCCTGTCTCGGTGACAAGGCCATCTCCGCTGGAGAAAGGTATCGTTCCGCTTACGATGATATGATCACGGCGTATCTCTTTGACCATGCCTACACTCTGACCTATGCTCTTTGGGGTGGTGAGGGTGCAAAGGTCAGTAGTGCGACGGTGCATGAAATAGTCGGTATAGCCGCGATTGAAGGTGCGGTGTATATCGGGGGTGAAGGAGTATTGGTGTATGCCCTGCGAGCTGCGTCGGTATTCGGTGTTACGTCTGCGCATAATGGCATCGAGTTTTTGACGATACCATGCCGTAACGTTCTTGACGTAGGCTATGTCCTTGAGACGCCCCTCAATCTTGAACGAAGTGACTCCAGCATCGAGAAGGTCTTCGAGATAGTCTGTGCGGTTCATGTCGCGCATACTCAGGAGGTAGCCTTGGGCAAGGACCTGGTCATCGCGAGTGAGGAGCCGGTATGGCATACGACAAAACTGTGCGCACTCTCCGCGATTGGCGCTGCGATTGTAGCATACCTCGGAGGCATAGCAGCGTCCGTTGTAGCTGACACATATTGCTCCGTGGACAAAGACTTCGAGGGGCATCTCGGGCACAGCCTGATGTATGCTGCGTATTTCGTCAATGGTGAGCTCGCGTGCCAAAACAGTCTGCTGATACCCCTGCTGCAGACGTTCCCGGACGATGTCGGCACTGCGGTTGTCCATTTGGGTTGAGGCATGGAAGTGAGGAGTCTCGTGAGGATAGGTCTGACGATACAGCCGAACCATGCGATGGTCCTGACTGATGACGGCATCGACTCCTGCCTCGAAGAGTTCGTGGGCGAGCTCTACGGCCTGAGGCAACTCGTGTGTGTGGAGGAGGGTGTTGAGGGTGGCATAGACCCTGACACGAAAGGGGCGTGCATACTCCACGACCTGACGTATGTCGTCAGTGGTATTGCCTGCCGCGGCACGTGCGCCGAAACTATGGGCTCCGATATATACGGCATCGGCTCCGTGGTCGATGGCAGCAATGGCCGTCTCTTTGTTTTTGGCCGGGGCAAGGAGTTCGATATTTCTCATTGGATATTGTCGATGTCGAAGGGGGTCTCCTGGTAGACGTAGTAGTTGAGCCAGTTCTGGAAGAGGAGGTTGCCGTGAGCGCGCCAAGTGACTTTGACACCCTTGTCGACATTGTCGTCGATGTAGTAGTTGTAGGGCATGTGAATAGGGAGTCCCTTGCCGAGGTCACGCTTGTACTCCGTATCGAGGGTGAGCGGAGAGTATTCGCTATGGCCCGTGATGTAGATCTCACGCCCTGAGCGTGCCATGACCATACTGACTCCGCTCAGGGGGCTTTCTGCTATAATCTGGAGCTCGGGGACGGCTTGAATATCTGAGCGGCGTATCTCGGTGTGACGGCTGTGAGGCATATTGAAGTTGTCGTCGAATCCGCGGAAAATGGGGAGACGCGGATCAAGGGGACGCTGTGGGAAGATGCCGAACATCTTCTGTCCGAGAGGGTATTTGGGTA
>CALZLQ010000102.1 GCA_945788385.1 uncultured Prevotellaceae bacterium | reverse complement strand
GTACATCAGGTGAGTGTAGCTTTTGCGGAGTTTATGGAAAACGACATAGCTCGTATGCTCAAATACCGCCAGATACGCAAGACTCTCAAAAAGAAGTATCGCTCGTGGCACTACACGAGAGAGCGCGCTCTCGATGAATGGTCTTCACCCTATGCCCGCATTTCGCTCGGTACAAAACGTTTCAAGGGGCAGGGTTTCAAGACTCTGTTTGTGTGGTGGCAGGATAGGGCAGGGTGGGAGAGAGCCAAAGCTGAGGGAATATGACGCTCATCGAAAAATAGAGAGTGATTTCTTGCGAAATTGCTCTTTTTTTTGTAACTTCGCATTCGCAACGCGTTTTGTGTGCATAGACCTCAATGTCGAATTTTATCAATTATTACATATATGGGAAAAATCCTTATTATCGGTTGTGGTGGTGTGGCTACTGTAGCTGCTCACAAGATTTGTCAGAACAAGGACACTTTTACTGACATCAAGATTGCCTCTCGTACCAAGTCAAAATGTGATGCTCTGGCAGAGGTTCTCAACAAGCGATATGGCACCAATGTGACCACGGCAGCTGTTGATGCCGACAGCGTACCTCAGTTGGTAGCCTTAATGAGCGAGTACAAGCCGGATATGGTACTCAATTTAGCCTTGCCTTATCAAGATCTGACTATCATGGATGCTTGCTTGGAGACTGGTTGCAACTATATGGATACAGCCAACTATGAGCCTAAGGACGAAGCTCATTTCGAGTATTCATGGCAATGGGCATATCGCGAGCGTTTCGAAAAGGCAGGACTTACTGCAATATTGGGTTGTGGCTTTGACCCGGGTGTGACAAGCATTTACACAGCCTATGCCGCCAAGCATCATTTCAAGGAGATACATTATCTGGATATAGTGGATTGCAACGCGGGCAATCATCACAAGGCTTTTGCCACCAACTTTAACCCTGAGATAAACATTCGCGAGATTACCCAGAAAGGTCTGTATTACGAGGACGGTAAGTATATTGAGACAGAGCCTATGGAGATTCACAAGCCCCTCACCTATCCTGGTATCGGACCAAAGGAATCATACCTGCTTCATCATGAGGAGATTGAGTCGCTTGTGATTAATTACCCGACTATCAAGCGCGCACGATTTTGGATGACTTTTGGCGAGGCCTATCTCAAGCACTTGGAGGTAATCCAAAATATTGGCATGGACCGCATCGACGAGATAGAGTACAAGGCTCCTTTGGCAGATGGCAGCGGTGAAGCTGTTGTGAAAATCGTGCCCTTGCAATTCCTGAAGGCTGTGCTACCCAATCCTCAGGATTTGGGCGCCAACTATGATGGCGAGACAAGCATAGGATGCCGAATTCGTGGTATAGGCAATGACGGTCAGGAGCATACCTATTATGTCTACAACAATTGTTCTCATCAGGCTGCTTACGATGAGACAGGCATGCAGGGCGTGAGCTATACCACAGGTGTGCCTGCCATGATTGGCGCGTTGATGTTTATGAAGGGCATTTGGGTAAAACCAGGTGTACACAATGTAGAAGAATTTGATCCAGATCCATTCATGGACGAGCTCAACAAGCAGGGCTTGCCCTGGCATGAGATACATGATGGTGATTTAGAACTTTAATTAAGATTTTTATGGCAAAAGACAAAGATACTATCTCTTTCGACGAAAAAGAGTCCAAACTCAAAGCCCTTCAGGCAGCTATTCTCAAGATAGAGAAAGACTATGGCAAGGGAGCCGTGATGAAACTTGGCGATGACAATATTGACAAGATAGAGGTTATTCCTACAGGCTCAATCCTCTTGGACAGAGCCTTGGGTGTAGGTGGCTACCCCAGAGGTCGTATAGTTGAGATTTATGGCCCGGAATCATCAGGTAAGACCACTTTGGCAATTCATGCCATTGCCGAGGTTCAGAAGTCAGGAGGCATAGCTGCAATTATTGATGCAGAGCATGCTTTTGACAGATTCTATGCGGAGAAGCTCGGCGTAGATGTCGACAACCTTTTTATCTCCCAGCCCGACAATGGTGAGCAAGCGTTGGAGATAGCAGACCAGCTGATACGTTCGTCTGCCGTAGATTTGGTAGTAGTAGATTCTGTTGCAGCCCTTACACCTAAGGCCGAAATCGAGGGTGATATGGGTGACAACAAGGTAGGACTGCAGGCACGCCTGATGTCGCAAGCCCTTCGCAAGCTCACGTCTACCATAGCCAAGACCAATACCACTTGCATATTTATCAACCAGTTGCGTGAGAAGATAGGCGTCATGTTTGGCAATCCTGAGACCACCACAGGCGGTAATGCCCTAAAGTTCTATGCCTCCGTACGTTTGGATATTCGCAAGAGTACCGCCATCAAGGATGGTGATGAGGTCATAGGCAATGTCACACGTGTCAAGGTCATTAAGAATAAGGTAGCGCCACCTTTCCGAAAAGCAGAGTTTGAAATATATTTTGGTGAGGGTATAAGTCATCTCTGTGAAGTCTTCTCTTTAGCCGTAGAGCTTGGTATTGTCAAGAAGAGCGGATCTTGGTTTAGTTATGAAGAGAACAAACTCGGTCAGGGTGAAGACAGAGTCAAAGCTATGCTCAAAGACAATCCCGAACTTCTCGAGGAACTCGAAAGCAAGGTCATGGCATACCTCGATGAAAATCCAGATTGGCAGATAAAGTTGAAGTAAAAAACTACGGCTTGATACCACTTATGTCAGTAGAAACATACAGCGACTGACATAATGTCATACATTGCTGACATATTAGGGCCCGTGTCACTTTTGGCACGGGCCTTGTTGTATATTAATCGTCAGGCACAAAGCCAACAGAGGTCCTTAGGGACTATACATTATACATTTATATTTAGAAAATAAAAAAAAGAAAAAATATTATGGGAAAGATTATTGGTATCGATCTTGGTACAACAAATTCATGTGTATCAGTATTTGAGGGCAACGAGCCCGTTGTAATCACTAACGCCGAGGGCAAGCGCACAACTCCTTCTGTCGTAGCATTCGTAGATGGAGGAGAGCGTAAAGTAGGTGATCCTGCTAAGCGTCAGGCCATCACCAACCCCAAGAAGACAATCTTCTCTATCAAGCGTTTCATGGGAGAGACCTATGATCAGGTCAACAAAGAGATTAGCCGCGTACCATATTCTGTGGTAAAAGGCGACAACAACACTCCACGTGTCGACATTGATGGTCGTCAGTACACTCCACAGGAGATTTCTGCCATGATTCTCCAGAAGATGAAGAAGACAGCAGAAGACTATCTTGGTCAGGAAGTGACAGAAGCTGTCATCACCGTACCAGCTTACTTCTCAGATTCACAACGTCAGGCCACCAAAGAAGCAGGCCAGATTGCAGGTCTTGAGGTAAAGCGTATTGTCAACGAGCCAACAGCAGCAGCTCTCGCCTATGGTGTAGACAAGGCTCACAAGGA
>CALZLQ010000101.1 GCA_945788385.1 uncultured Prevotellaceae bacterium | reverse complement strand
GTGGCGCGATAATCTGTGGTGATATGTGCCTGCTTGAGCAGGAGGCGAATCTTGTTGACTTCTGCATCGTTCATCGCTCCTTTGGCCATTTTGTTGAGGGCGGTATAGTAGCGGCGTATAATCTCGTGCTTGCCTGCTTCGTTGCAGACTTCGTCGTCAGAGATGCAGAAACCGACCATGTTTACACCCATGTCTGTGGGGCTCTTGTAGGGGCATTTGCCATAAATGCCATCAAAGATGGCTGTGAGTACGGGGAATATCTCTACGTCGCGGTTGTAATTGATGGCGACTTTGTTGTAGGCCTCCATGTGGAACGGGTCTATCTCATTGACATCGTTGAGGTCGGCTGTAGCGGCCTCATAGGCTATGTTGACGGGATGCTTGAGGGGGAGATTCCATACGGGGAAGGTCTCAAACTTGGCATAGCCGGCTTTGACTCCACGCTTGTGCTCGTTGTAGAGCTGGGAGAGGCAGACTGCCATTTTGCCGGAGCCTGGGCCTGGGGCTGTGACGATGACCAAGGGGCGCTCTGTCTGTACGAAATCGTCTTTGCCAAAGCCCTCGTCGCTATCGATGAGGTCGACGTTGTTGGGGTAGCCCTCGATGGTGTAGTGGTAGTATGCCTTGATGCCAAGCGACTCAAGACGTTTGCGATAGGCGTCGGCGCTGCTTTGGCCGTTGTAATGAGTTATGACTACGCTGCCTACCATGAAACCGCGGTTCATAAACTCGCTGCGCAGACGCAAGACGTCCTCATCGTATGTGATGCCGAGGTCTTGACGAATCTTGTTGCGCTCGATGTCTACGGCACTTATCACTATCACAATCTCTGCTTGCGATGAGAGTTGCTGCAGCATGTGCAACTTTGAGTCGGGCTGGAATCCTGGTAATACTCTGCTGGCATGGTGGTCATCAAAGAGCTTGCCTCCGAGCTCGAGGTAAAGTTTGCCTTGAAATTGGGATATGCGCTCTTTGATGTGTTCGCTCTGTATGCGAATATACTTGTCATTGTCAAAACCGTATTTCATACAATATCGTGATTTTTACCTTAAACACAAACATATAAATTACGGTGTGCAAAGTTACAATTTTTTTGCGTAATATGGTCTACGCCGAGAGTATTTTTTTGATGAAACAAGCGTGATTACCAACTGACTTCGATGCTACGGTCAAACTTGCGCAGGGGGTCGTGCCATAAGTCCCATGCCCGCTTGGCGCAGTCGTCGCATGCCTTGACCTTGCTACGAAAGACTTTCTTGCCGTTGACGCGCAGGGTAATCGGGGCATCTGTGTCGACGAGTTGCTCCGAGAGATATATGCGCAAACGCCCATGTTTGGCAGGTGTGTAGCTCTTGTCGAAAAGCATGTCTATGCCCCAACGCGGGTCCTGCCAGGATGTGTGATACTGGACGGTGCTGACGTTGAGGTCGATGCTGTTCTTCTTGCTCACAGCAAACTCGTATCGGGTGCGTTCTTCGCCCGAGGTCTCCTCCATGACTTCTATATTGTAAAAGGCATTGCGCCTGATGCCGTCCATCTCCATGTTTTCCCAGATGAAATGGCGGGGTTGGGCGTTGCGCCTATATTGCATGAGCCATGGGGTGGTGGGGGAGTAGTCAATGGCATGACCACGCCCTGGCTGTATCACTACGCGATGAGTATATTCGTCGGGGTAGATGCGTTGCATGCTGTCAAGTCGCGCAGCGGTCTCGCGAGTGAGCATACAGCGGTAGAAGGTGTCGTCTTGCTCGCCCGTTTGAAAGGAGAAGGCTGTGTGACCGAGATTTTCAACGGGGGCATTCTTCAGAGGCTCACCGCCAGCCATGGGGCCTGCTCCTGCCAAAAAGTCGGCATAGAATGAGGCTAAACGTTGGCTGCCATAGCCTCCTTCGCTTATACCTATTATATATATACGGCTTGGGTCAACCTCGTTCATCGCCAAGAGTTGGGTAATAAGCCTGTCCCAGACCCATTGCTTGCTCTTTTGCCACCATCTGTACCATCCTCCTTCATTGGGAATCTGGGGAATGATGTACATCGATGGCGAGTCGTCAAAACGTAGCGCGAGTTTCAACCCTGTGGTCCACTCTGCCTCGCGTGGCCCCGAGCCGTGCAGGTATATGATTGCGGGGTATCCCTTGTCGGGCTTCTCTCCCTTGACGCCGAGATAGAAATTCATGGTGGCGTCAGGTTCAAGCTCTGCTGGGAGCACCACGCTGCATGAGCGTCCCTTGCTGAGTGAGTCGAGCAGGAGTTCGCGAGGCAGGAGGTCTCCCTGAGCAAAAGTTGCCAATGACAGAATCAGTAGCAGAGAGCTTGTCAATATCGTGCGCATGTCAGTCACGGCTTCTACCCATAAACATCAGAATGTAGTACACTAACGTGGCGAGTGAGCCAAGGGCTGCAGCTACATAGGTATATGCAGCAGAGCGGAGTGCAGAGCATACCATGGGGTGGGTCTCGTAGGTGGTGATGCCTGCATTTTGCAGCCATTTTGTGGCACGCATACTTGCATTGATCTCTACAGGCAGGGTGATAAAGCTAAACAATGTCGTCATGGCAAAGAGAATGATGCCACCGAGCATAATCTCTGGGAAGGTCTGAATGGTAAAGATACCGATGAGCAGTACCCACTGCATCCAGCTCGAAGCGAATGATACTACGGGCACGAGGCTTGAGCGCATCTTCAGCGGGCCGTATGCGGTAGCATGCTGCACGGCATGTCCGCACTCGTGGGCAGCCACGGCAGCGGCTGCTACGCTATAGTCGTTGTAGACGTCTTCGCTGAGGTTGACAGTCTTGTCGGTAGGGTTGTAGTGGTCGGTGAGACGGCCGGGAGTGGAGATGACGCGCACATCGTATATGCCATTGTCGCGCAGCATCTGCTCCGCCACGTCACGTCCAGTCATGTGACCAGGCATTGGGACACGGCCATATTTCTCAAACTTGTTTTTCAGATTCCATTGAACCAAGAAGCTCATAAGTGCTATTGCACCAAATAAAATAAAATACATAGTCTATCTAAAATGTTGTTGTGAACTGAATGCAAATATACAAATTTTGTGCCAAACATAGCTGTCATTTCCTGAGAATTGCGTAATTTTGCGGAGTATTAACTTGAATTGTAGGAAATAAACATTTATTGTCATGTCAGATTTCGAACTCCGCATGAAGGTGCGCGACTATGAGTGCGACTTGCAGGGCATAGTAAACAATGCCAATTACCAGCATTATCTCGAACATGCACGTCATGAATACCTGCTCTCTAAGGGCATAAGTTTCTCAGACCTGCACAATCGCGGTATAGACGCCGTGGTGGCGCGTATACGAATGGAATTCAAGGTACCTTTACGTAGTGGTGATGAGTTTGTCTGCACGCTGAATGTCAAAAAGGAGGATGTGCGCTACGTCTTCATGCAGAATATTTATCGAGCCTCTGACCGCAAGCTTTGTCTGCGAGCTAAGGTGGAGTCTGTCTGCGTACAAAACGGAGAGCTGATGATGGGCTCTCCTGAGATGGACGAAATGCTCTTTGGGGAGCATTAGTGTGTAATATCAAAAGAATCAAGCCCTGCAGGCCAAGAGTGATATACTTGGTGTGCA
>CALZLQ010000100.1 GCA_945788385.1 uncultured Prevotellaceae bacterium | reverse complement strand
ATCTGCTGTCATACCAGAATGCCTGTACCGATGCTCTCCTCTTTTGTCAGACATTCTGCAATCTTGCCGAAGATGCCGGGCTCGGGCTCTGTTTTCTCGGCACTACCATATACAATCCTGATCTGATAATCAAGGAACTCCAACTGCCTTTGCTTACTTTCCCCGTGGCTACCATCACGTTGGGCTGGCCAGACGGTGAGTCTCCGCTCTCAGACAAGTTGCCTTTGCGAGCCTTTGTCCACAACGAGTCATACGAGCCTTATACCCCGGAGCGCATAGACGACATATATGCCAGTCGCGAATCCTTGCCCGAGAACAAACACTTCGTCGAGGAAAATGGTTTGGAGACGCTGGCTCAGGTCTTTACCGATGTGCGCTATACGGGCGAGGCTAATGTCCAGATGTCGGAAACGCTTATGGAGGCTTTGCGCTGCCAGGGCTTCATGGGCAGTACTGCTGGCGAGATGAGGAACCATCGTCCTGAGATTCTGGAGTGCGACATTGTGCGTTTCCAAAACAAGAGAGAGAAGTGGGTGGCATTTGTCGGACTTTGGAATGGTCGCCCATACGAGATATTCACTGGAGTACTCGATGATGACGAAGGCATAATGGTGCCCAAATCGGTCTCAC
This sequence comes from uncultured Prevotellaceae bacterium, assembly GCA_945788385.1. Lineage (GTDB taxonomy): Bacteria > Bacteroidota > Bacteroidia > Bacteroidales > Bacteroidaceae > Physcousia. The sequence goes on along the minus strand of CALZLQ010000100.1, from coordinate 3,006 downwards.
GCGGTCATATCGTGCGTCGTATTCTTAAGGACGGGTCACGTCGTTATGACTTCCAGTTTGCCAACAAGCGCGGCTACAAGATTACTATCGAGGGGCTCTCGGAGCGTTTCAACCCCGAGTATTGGAATTATGCCAAGCTGATATCAGGCATCTTGCGCTACGGGATGCCTATCGAGCGTGTGATTGCGCTTGTATCGTCGTTGTCGTTGGATTCTGACAATATCAACTCATGGACGTCAGGCGTGGCAAAGGCACTGAAACGATACTTGCCAGGCTATACATCCTCATCGAACGACGAAGAGTGACATGGCGGAGCTCCTGACAGTCCATATATCGCGTCTCTGCCTGTTTGGCTACCATGGAGTGATGCCTCAGGAGCGTGTGGTAGGTGCAAACTTCTACGTCAGCGTAGAGGCACAGGTGAGGGTAGGAGAGAGTGCGCTTGTCGACGATTGTCTTGATGGTACCGTGTCGTATGCAGACATCGTCAGTGTGCTCAGGGAGGAGATGTCACGTCCGTCACAATTGCTCGAACATCTGGCATACCGTATGGCTGTACGCTTGAAGTCAGACTTTCCGCGCATCGAGTCTGTGACCGTGCGTGTCGACAAGGAGAATCCACCCTGTGGAGTACTTGCCCGGGAGATTGGAGTGTCGCTGACCATATAAACATAGTTTAGGTATTATATATTATAAATAAGGTAAAAGATGGAAAATTTAGGTTTTGGTTTGCAGCTCATGATTGTGGGCATGACGACCGTGTTCCTTATCTTGCTCATAGTCATCTATGGCGGTAAGTTGCTTATCGCTGTTGTCAATCGTATTGCTCCCGAAGAAGTAGCTGCCGCCAAAAAGTCAATAGCAGCCAAATCTCAGTCTGGCAGTGAGGTCGACGCTTCGACCATGGCAGTGCTCAGCGAGGTAGTAAGGCAAATCACCGGCGGTAAGGGCCGTGTGGAGTCAGTCAGAAAAGTTTAGTTTAGTTTATACAAGGTTTAAAGATGAAAGAGGTAAAATTCTCATTGGTCTTTCGTGATATGTGGCAGAGTGCAGGTAAGTATCAACCACGTGTAGACCAATTGGTAAAGATTGCTCCAGCTATCATACGTATGGGTTGCTGGGATCGAGTAGAGACAAATGGTGGCGGGTTTGAACAAGTCAATCTGCTCTATGGTGAAAACCCCAACAAGAGCGTGCGTGAGTGGACTAAACCATTTCACGAAGCAGGCATTCAGACCCACATGCTTGACCGCGCCCTCAATGGTCTGCGCATGAGTCCCTGCCCCGCAGATGTGCGTAAACTGTTTTATAAAGTAAAGAAAATCCAGGGCACAGACATCACACGTATATTCTGTGGTCTTAATGACCCCCGCAATGTCATACCTTCAATCCAATATGCTCACGAAGGCGGCATGATAGCTCAGGCTTCACTCTGTATCACACACTCTCCAATCCATACCGTAGAGTATTATGTCGGACTTGCCAAGAAGTTTATAGACGCAGGTGCAGACGAAATCTGTCTGAAGGATATGGCAGGCATAGGCCGCCCCGTATCACTCGGCAAGATCGTAGAGGGCATCAAGGCTTACAAGAAAGACATCATCATACAGTATCACTCTCATGCTGGGCCGGGTCTGTGTGTGGCGTCAATCCTCGAAGTCGCCAAGGCAGGCTGTGACTATATCGACTGTGGCATGTCGCCTCTGTCATGGGGTACAGGTCATGCCGACATCATTGCCGTTCAGGAGATGCTCAAGGACGCAGGCTTTAAGGTCAAGGAGATCAACATGGAGGCATACATGGAGGTCCGTTCCCAGATACAGGAGATGTACGACGACTTCCTCGGATACTATATCCCAGCCCTCAACCATATCAACAATTCGCTCCTCGTCAAGCCGGGTCTGCCAGGTGGCATGATGGGCTCGCTCATGACCGACCTTGAAGACAATCTCAAGTCGCTCAACAAGTGGAAGGTCAAGAACAAGCAGCCTGAACTCACCACAGACCAACTCCTCGTCAAGCTCTTTGACGAGGTCGCATACGTATGGCCCAAGGTGGGTTACCCCTGTCTCGTCACACCATTCAGCCAGTACGTCAAGAACCTTGCTTTGATGAATGTCATGCAGATGGAAAAGGGCAAGGCACGCTGGAGCATGATAGCCGACAATATCTGGGATATGATACTTGGAAAGAGCGGCCAGCTCCCGGGTCCCGTTGCTCCAGAGTTGGTGGAGATGGCCAAGGCTGAAGGTCGGGAGTTTGAGACCGATGACCCTCAGAGCCACTATCCTGACAAACTCGACGAGTTCCGCAAGGAGATGAACGATAATGGTTGGGAGCTTGGTCAGGACGACGAAGAACTCTTCGAGTTGGCTATGCACCCAGAGCAATATCGTGCGTACAAGAGTGGCAAGGCCAAGGCTGACTTTGAAAAAGACCTCGCTGAGCGCAAAGCCAAGAAGAATGCCCCTGCTGCCGCTGCCGAGCTGCCCAAGACTATCACTGTGAGCGTAAACGGACAGAACTATCAGGTCAATATCGCCTACGGCAATGAGGCTCCAGCCTCAACAGCTTCGACAGCTGCTGCTCCGGCAGGTGAAGGTGCAGATCTGCTTGCTCCGCTCGAAGGCAAGTTCTACCTTGTCAAGGACAATAGCGAGACCCCAAAGAAGGTCGGTGATCGTGTGTCTGAGGGAGACATACTCGGATACATCGAGGCTATGAAGACTTTCAATGCCATTCGTGCAGACAAGGCTGGAGTCATCACTGCAATCATACCCTCATCAGGTGACAGTGTCGAAGAGGACGATGTAATCATGAAAATTGGATAAGCCATGGAAATGTTTTATGATATAATCGACAAGCTCTATGGTATGACGGCTTTCTCGGCAATAGCCGACAATCCGCTGTTCATCGTCATGTATCTGCTTGCCTTCACCCTGCTCTACCTCGGCATTGTCAAGAAATACGAGCCCCTGCTGCTTATCCCCATAGCCTTTGGCGTGC
>CALZLQ010000099.1 GCA_945788385.1 uncultured Prevotellaceae bacterium | reverse complement strand
ATCTATCAGATATACCTGAAATACATTGCTCCAGAGGATATTCATGTATATTCCATCGACGAAGTCTTCATGGACGTGACAGCTTACCTCGACACATACAGGATGACGGCACACGAACTTGCCATGACCATGATACGTGATGTACTGAAAGAGACAGGGATAACGGCGACAGCCGGCATCGGTACAAACCTATACCTCTGCAAGATTGCCATGGACATCATGGCAAAGAAAGCTCCTGCCGACAAGGACGGTGTGCGCATTGCAGAACTCGATGAAAAGAGTTACCGCGAACAACTCTGGGACTATACCCCCATCACCAAGTTCTGGCGTGTAGGCAAAGGCACAGCAGAAAAACTCGCTCAATACGGTATGTACACCATGGGCGACGTGGCACTCTGTTCCGTGGAACGCGAAGGACTGCTCTATAAGCTCTTTGGCGTAAATGCCGAACTTCTCATCGATCATGCCTGGGGATGGGAACCCGTCACCATGGACTATGTAAAAGCATACCGACCAGAGACCAATTCTCTAAGCAGCGGCCAAGTGCTTACAGAGCCATACACGTTCCAGAAAGCAAGAGTCGTAGTGCGAGAGATGGCAGATACCACAGCTCTCAACCTCGTCAGCAAACGTCTCGTCACAGACCAACTGGTGCTGACTGTAGGTTACGACATAGAGTCATTGACGAACCCCGACATTCGCGCCAAATACCATGGCGATGTCACGACCGACCACTATGGCCGTCAAGTGCCGAAGCACGCACATGGGACTGTCAACTTAGGCAAGCACACCTCATCTACCAGCAAGATAATGGAAGCCGTAGCATCCCTCTACGACCGAATCGTCAACCCAGACCTACTCATACGGCGCCTCACACTATCCACCAACCATATCATCAGCGAAGAGGATGCCAGAAAAACAAGCTCCACTCCCATACAGTTAGACCTGTTCACCGACTACGAAGCATTAGAGGCACAACGTAAAACAGAAGAAGAAGCACAAACAAAAGAACGCAGGATGCAGGAAACATTGCTGAGCATAAAGAGCAAGTATGGCAAGAACTCCATACTCCGGGGACTAAACCTTGAAGAAGGAGCTACAGCCATAGAACGCAATAAACAGATAGGAGGACACAAAGCATGACGGATAAATACTCCCATATCATAGACCTTCCCCACCACGTATCAAAGGTCAGGCCACAAATGACCATGTATCAACGTGCCGCTCAGTTTGCACCCTTTGCAGCCCTGACAGGACACGGCGCAGCCATCAGAGAAACGGCAAGACTGACAGACAAGGAGATAGAACTCTCTGAAAGCGAATGCGACATTCTCAACCAGAAAATCAAGGAGCTGTTAGCCCACCTTGACGAACATCCACACGCCAGCATCACCTACTTTATCCCCGACCCACACAAGGAAGGAGGCAAATACACCACACATTCGGGCACCATAAAATCTTGGGATGAGTACGAACAAAGGATAACCTTCAATGACGGCACACAAATCAAGACAAATGAAATCATTGATATAAAGTCACCCTAAAAAAATGTCGTTTTTCCACCAAAATAATCCCAAACAAGTCTTTTGCGACATGACTATACCTTTTTCCCCGAATCAGGACAAACCATCAGCGATATGATTACCCACATATCATTATTTTGCACACAATTTGAGAAAATCGGCACTACAATCAGCCGATTTTTCAATAAAAATACGTACATTCGCGCCATAATCAGAGACAGCAAGGGAAAGCGACCTCCCCAAACAACACAATGAAGAGCAGACATCGCATAGAAAAAGAAAAAGCCGTGGTAGAGCAAATGATACAACTATATTGCAGAAAGCACGAAGGAAACACCCAACTGTGCCCAAGCTGCAAGGAACTGTTAGACTACGCCCACAGACGACTTGACCGATGCCGCTACGGCGAAGACAAGCCCACATGCAAGAAATGCCCCATCCACTGCTACAACCCCGTCATGAAAGAAAAAATCAAGACAGTCATGCGATGGTCAGGACCAAGGATGCTACTCTACAACCCCCTTGCCGCCATCATACATTTAGCCAAAGAAATATAATTTGTGACAGAAAAAACACGAATACAATTAATGTCATGTCAATAAATATTGGAGATAAAGTACGCTTCCTCACCCAGGTAGGAGGAGGCAAAGTGACCGGTTTCGACAAAGGCTACGTCCTGGTCGAAGACGCAGACGGATTTGAGATACCCGTACGCGAATGCGACCTCGTAGTAGTACCCGGGGCGCGTAGCACGGCCCTTTCTTATTCATCCACATCGTCGTCAACTCACTCAGACTCCAAAGAGTCAGACACACAGACCGCAGCCACCGTTGCAGCAAATGCAAAGCTTGAAGAGCGCATCTCAGCCCTTGAGACACTCGTACAGAAACTGACACGACGCATTGACGAGCTCGAATCCGCAGCCCAGCTGCGAGCCCACGCCCGCGCCCCCCAATCAGGCGAAAACAACAACAAAGCCGCGACTCCCGGCAAAAATCAGATTGTAGAAGTCGACCTTCATGCCGAAGCCCTCCTCACATCCACCCAAGGCCTCAGCCCCGCCGACATCAAAGACTATCAGATGAAAATATTCCGCGAGACCATGGAGCAATACAAGAAAGACCGAGGCCGCCGCATAGTCTTCATCCACGGCAACGGTGACGGAGTACTTCGCAAAGCCATCCTCACAGAGCTGAAATATTCATACAAAACATGCCGCCACCAAGACGCCTCATTTCTGGAGTACGGCTTTGGAGCAACAATGGTAACCATCGCATGACACCAGCCCACGACGGCCAACAGCCAGACCAAGACCCACGCCAAAACCCATGAATCCACTAAGCAAAACCCTACGGCAAAACGCCCTCTTCATCTCCATGGGCACAGGAGCCACAGTATACTGGCTCTTCGCCCACACCCCATCACTCGCCCCCGCCACAGCCACCCTCGCCCCCCTCATGACAGACTACCTCCCCATAGGAATGTTTGCCATACTCTATTTCACATTCTGCAAGATCAACCTCAGCGAGCTCAAGCCCCGCACATGGCACTTCGTCATACAAGCCACCCGCATCGCCCTCAGCCTCACCATGGTAGGCCTCATACTCCTCTTTGGCACCCGATCCCCCGACACCAAGCTCGTGCTCGAAGGCATGTTCATCTGCTTCATCTGCCCCACAGCCGCCGCCGTCGTCGTCATAGCCGAAAAACTCGGAGGCAGCATAGGCTCGCTCACCACCTTCACCATCATCGCCAACATCGTCACCATGATTATCATCCCCACCCTCTTCCCCATAGTGGAAAAAGACGCAGACATCAGCTTCGTCACCACCATGCTCATGCTCCTGCGCAACGTCGTCATCGTGCTCATACTCCCCTTGTTCAGCGCACTCGCCACCAAGCGATACGCCCCACGCCTCACAGCCCGTTTCAACAAACACCGTGACATCGGCTTCTACATCTGGTGCATCAACCTCGCCATCGTCACAGGCATCACCATAGGCAACATCGAAGCCTCCCACCTCACAGGCCACACCCTATGGCTCCTCCTCCTCATGCCCCTCCCCGTATGCCTCCTCCAGTTCGCCCTCGGCAAACTGATAGGCCACCACTGGGGCGACAGCATCAGCGCAGGACAAGCCCTGGGACAGAAAAACACCGTCATCGGGATATGGCTCACCCTCACATTCCTCAACCCCCTCGCAGCCGTATCACCCGGAGCCTACATACTATGGCAAAACCTCGTCAACGGCATACAGCTCCGCTACAAAGAACGCCACGGACA
>CALZLQ010000098.1 GCA_945788385.1 uncultured Prevotellaceae bacterium | reverse complement strand
TATAACCGTATCTTTGCCATTGCGCAACAAGAATATTCACTATGAGACACGTGATTCTGGCCATTTTGACCATAGCCTTCAGTTTATCTGCAAAGGCCTACAATCAAAGAGAAGAGCCCATGCCTTGGCGCGGTGTAATGATTGATGTGAGCCGACACTTTTTCCCCATAGAGGAACTGTATCGACAAGTGGACATCATGGCAGATTGCGGGCTGAACACCCTGCATCTTCATCTCACAGATGCAGCTGGGTGGCGAATGGAAATCAAGGCATACCCACGCCTCACCGCAGTCGGAGCGTGGCGTACACGAGAACTATGGAAAGATTGGTGGAACAAACCTGCCGACACTGACGGCAAAGACCTCTCATACATACGCGCATACAGCGATGCCACTCATGGCTACGGAGGCTATTACACACAAGACGAGCTACGCACCTTGGTAGCCTATGCCCAGCGCAAGGGAATCACGATAGTACCGGAAATTGAATTTCCAGGACATAGCGAAGAAGTCTGCAAGGCATATCCCGAAGTAGCGTATAATCACGCCGAGATGGATATCACGAAGGCTGAGACCTACGATTTTATGCGCAAGGTCTTGCAAGAAGTAGCAGCTGTCTTTCCCTCACCCTACATACATTGTGGAGGCGACGAGACCGCCACGCAGAAGGAACATTATTTCGAAGCAATACGACACATAAACAGTATCGTACGGGGACTCGGTCGCGAGATGGTGGTGTGGGACGAGGCATTGTCAGACGACGAGCAAGACAGCAGCATAGTCATCATGGTGTGGCGCAATCCCGAACTGGGCGAGAAAGCCGTGAGATTGGGACACAAGGTCATAATGTGTCCCAGCGCATGGTGCTATTTAGACAGCTACCAAGATGCACCTGAGGGAGAACCCGAAGCAATGGGAGGCTATCGTCCTTTACAGACAGTATGGCAGTTGAGCGAGAAAATATCACAAACACGGGAGCGGCTCCTTGGCATACAGGCGACCATCTTCACCGAATATGTCCCCACTCCACAACTACTCCAATACCAACTGTGGCCGCGCGCTCTCGCCATAAGTGAGACAGGGCTTGACAGGAAACGTCCCTACGATGAGTTTCGCAATTGGGCGATACACTTCACAGACAGCCTGCGAAGCAAGGGCATCAATGCCTTTGACCTGCGCAACGAGAAGGGGCAGCGCAAACAATATCACACAAGGGCCCGACATAAGGCGCGTCAGAGCAAAGTGATATACAATAGTCCTTGCCGTTATAGCCTGGCATACAGTGCTGGAGGCGATTCTGCGTTAGTCGACGGTATGCAAGGGTCATGGAACAACAACGACTCAAGATGGCAAGGATTCTGCTGCGACCTCGACATCACCATCGACCTTGGCAAAGAGCAAAGCATAAACCACATCTCAATACCTTTTATGCAAATAGTGGGCCCTGAGATATTCCTGCCCGACCTGGTCACCATCAATGGGGAACCATGCGAAAGCGAACAAAAAGACTCACCGTTCTGCATCAGCACGTATACGTTGGACAAGCCACTCAAGACCCGCACCCTGCACGTCAAGGCGCGACGCTCTCCACGTCGAGGCTGGCTATTCGTAGACGAGGTTATTGTCAGGTAGGGGGGGATTTAATTGAATTTTATCTCTGGGGCCTTGTCGTAGCTGGCTCTGTCTTCTACTTCAAACATTATCTCGCGTCGGAACCCGAACATGCCCGCTATGAGGTTGGAAGGGAAGGTCTCCACCTTGTTGTTGTACTCGCGGGTGCTGGCGTTGAAGTATCGGCGTGTGGCAGCGAGTTTGTTTTCTATCTCTGCGATTTCGCTCTGAAGTTGGAGGAAGTTTTGGTTTGCCTTTAGGTCGGGGTAGGCTTCGAGGCTTACTCGCAGGCCTGCAAGGGCTTTGCTGAGTTCTCCCTCTGCTTTGATTTTGTCATCGATGGTGCTGGCACCCATTGCGGCTGCGCGTGCTCGGGTGACTCCCTCCAAGAGTTCGCGCTCGTGGGTGGCATAGCCTTTGACGGTAGATACGACTTGTGGGATAAGGTCGTGGCGCTGCTTGAGCTGCACGTCGATATTGGCGAAAGCATTTTCGCGGTCGTTGCGCATACGTACCAGGCCGTTGTAGCACGTTATGAGCCAAATGATTAGGATTGCGGCCGCAATGAGGATAAGGATTGTTGTTGTTGACATAGTGTTTGCTTTTAATTTGCTGCAAAGGTAATGATATACGGGCACAATTCCAAGCAAAAAACGATTTTTTGATTTGGAACTGCGCCCGTTTGTCTATGTCACTGCATTATTTGCCTGACTGCCGAGGGGCAAGGCAAATTGGTCTGCATCAGAGACTGTCGCCGAAGTCTTTGCGGAACTTTTCTGCGAGTTCTTCTTGCCAGTGTCCAATCTCTTTCATGCGCCCAAAGAAGAAACGGAGTACTTCGGGCTCTTCGGTCCATTCGAGACCACCGATGAGGGAGCGATTGTCCCACAACCACTTGACACGGTCAGCCACGTATTTGAGTTGTGAGAGGGTGAATACACGGCGTGGCACTGCCAAGCGTTGGAGTTCGAGCTCGGCATAGCGTTCGGTGCCGTCGGGTTCGCGCTGCTCTGATACTGTGCCTCGCTCCATGCCTCGGATTCCGCCTGCAATGTAGAGGGCAGCACCTACTGCTGCTGCAGGGTATTGGTTGTGTGGCATATCTGGGACGAAGGCTCCTGCGTTGAGGTGACAGCCGAGACCGCCTGGGGGGAGTATGACGGGGACCCCATATGCATCGAGCTCTTTTGCCAAATAGTTGATGAACTCCGGACCTTGACTGATGTACTCCATGTCGAGAGATTCGTATAGACCGACAGCCATTGACTCCATGGTGCGCACGTCGATACCGCCGTAGGTGAGGAAACCTTCGTAGAGAGGTATGTAGCCCATGAGCTGCTTGTAGAGCGATTCGTTCTTGGTGGTGATGATACCGCCTTTTGAGAAGCTGAGCTTGCGGGCAGAGAAGTATATGAGGTCGAAGTGGTCTGCAAGAAGGCGGTAGATGTCGCCGACTTCCATAAACTTGCAGCGTGCTTCGCGGGTCTTCATGAAGTAGATATTGTCCTGAAGAAGTGATGCGTCGAGTATGGACAGGCAGCCTTTGTCGTGACAGATGTCAGTAACGGCAAGCATGTTTTCGAGTGATACTGGCTGTCCGCCGATGAGGTTGGTACCTGCTTCTACACGTACGTATGCCACGTTGGAGGCTCCGACTTCGTCTATGCGTTTCTTGAGAAGTTCGAGGTCGTAGTCACCCTTGAAAGGCTCGTCGCTTTTGGGCAGGAGGCCTTTGGGCTGAATGAGCTCCTCGACGGTGGAGCCTACGCGGGTGGCGTGGGCTTTGGTGGTGGTGAAGTGGAAGTTCATGAATGCCACTTTGCCCGGGCCACAAAAAGCCTCGGCAAGTATGTTTTCTGCTGCACGACCCTGATGGACTGGCAATACGTATTCGCAGCCGAAGACGTCGTTGATGGCTTTCCTGACTCTAAGGAAGGTAGCTGAGCCTGCATAGGAGTCGTCAGCCTGGAATGATGCAGCATACTGGTTGTCTGACATACAGTTGACGCCAGAGTCGGTGAGCATATCGAGGTAGACGTCCTTGTTTTGCAGGAGGAAGGTATTGTTGCCTGCTTCTTGGATTTTCTTCAGTCGCTCTTCGACAGGGAGGAGGGAGAGTTTCTGAATCATGCGCACTTTGTGCATCTCGAGTGGTACTTGGTTTTCGCTTTGATAGAACTTTACTGACATATTGTTTTTGTTTGTTTAGGTTGTCGTTTTTTGCTTGTTTAGATTGTCGTTTTTTGCTTGTTTAGGTTGTCGTTTTTTGCTTGTTTAGATTGTCGTTTTTTGCTTGTTTAGGTTGTCGTTTTTTGCTTGTTTAGATTGTCGTTTTTTGCTTGTTTAGGTTGTCGTTTTTCCTCGCAAATGTATATGTTAGATTCCTAATCTTGA
>CALZLQ010000097.1 GCA_945788385.1 uncultured Prevotellaceae bacterium | reverse complement strand
TACTATTCAATCAGCTCAATCGCAGGTATATTCAAGAGTTGGGGTGATGCCCCGGGCGGTTTTGCCGAGGAGATGAAGGAGTTCCGCTGGAGTTTTGGTGCAGAATATACATACAATGACCGCTTCATGCTTCGCGCTGGGTATCACTACGAGAATCCCCTGAAGGGTAATCGTCAGTATGCCACGGTGGGAGCAGGATTCAAGATGAGCGTGTTCACTATCGATGCTGCCTATTGTATAGCCACTGCGCAGGGCAACCCTCTGGATCAGACTATGCGCTTCTCGCTCGGATTTGACCTGGATGGAATGAAGGATTTGTTTGGTAAACGAAGATAAATCGCCATGAAAAAATACACGATGTTCGTGCTCGCAATGGCTGCGTTGATATGGAGTTGTGGCAACGCGGACACAGGCCCTCAGCGCAAGGCTGCCCAAATGCTTGGGCAGTCGCGTGTGCTTTTGGCTAAGGGTGAGTATGATGCAGCCCGTGACAAACTCCTGAGTATGCGAGCACAATGCCCTACAGCCTTGGAAGCAAGGGCTCAAGGCATATTGTTGCTCGACAGTATCGAATTGCTTGCTACGATAGACAGTATCAAGGATGCTGAGGGTGAACGGTGGAAACAACTCGATGTAAAGCGCGAGTTTTATCTTCGCAAGCTCGATATCGACAAACGCAAATATCAGTCAGACAAGCAGAAGTAATATCACAAGCCCCATTTTTCAAGCCAATGAGACATCTCACAGACGCTGATTTAGCCAAGATACTCGACACGCCTATGTTTCACCGCATCGGTCAGATTGCTGATGAAATGGGGGTGGAATGTTACGTTGTGGGCGGATATGTCAGGGATTTGTTTCTCAATCGGCCGAGCAAGGATATCGACTGCGTTGTGGTGCGTAATTGCCCTAAGCAGGAAGCTGAGACGGACGAAGGCCCTGTTACCCCAGGCATAGTCTTGGCCAGGAAATTGGGCAAGGCATTGGGGCGCGGAGCGAATGTGTCGGTGTTTAAGAACTTTGGCACTGCTCAGGTCAAATGGCATGGTCAGGAGGTGGAGTTTGTAGGAGCACGGCGCGAGAGTTATAATCGTGGCAGTCGAAAACCGGTGGTGGAAGATGGCACGCTCGAAGACGATCTTGACAGGCGTGATTTTACTATCAATGCTTTGGCTGTGCAACTCAATGAGACTCGCTTCGGCTGTCTTGTAGACAGGTTTGACGGGCTTCTGGATATGGAGGATGGTATTATTGCCACACCTCTCGATCCTGACATCACGTTTAGCGATGACCCGTTGAGAATGATGCGGTGTGTGCGTTTTGCCACTCAACTGCGTTTCCAGATTGAGGATGCTACGGCTGAGGCACTCGCTCGCAATGCGGAGCGTATCAGGATTATCTCGCAGGAGCGTATCATCGACGAACTCAACAAGATAATGCTCGCACCAGTGCCGAGCATAGGTTTCGTAGAGCTCGAACGCTCTGGTCTGCTCGATATCATACTGCCGGAGCTGACGGCCTTGCGGGGTGTAGAAAGCCGCAACGGCAGAGCGCACAAGGAGAACTTTTATCATACTCTCGAGGTGCTTGACAATATCGCAATGGTCACGGACAAGCTGTATCTGCGTTGGGCAGCGTTGCTCCACGATATAGGCAAGCCGAAGTCCAAGAGATGGGAGGCATCGGCGGGGTGGACCTTTCACAATCACAACTTCATAGGTATGAAGATGGTGCAGCCTCTCTTTCGCCGTATGAAGCTGCCTATGGATGAGCGTATGCACTATGTCGAAAAGCTTGTGTTGATGCACATGCGCCCGCAGGTGATTGCTGATGACGAGGTGACGGACTCGGCTGTGCGTCGTATGCTGTTTGAGGCGGGGGAAGATATTGATGACTTGATGACGCTGTGCGAGGCGGATATCACATCAAAGAACGCCCAAAAGAAGCAGCGTTTTCTTGACAATTTCCGTCTCGTCAGAGAGAAAATCGTTGACCTCCAGGAGCGCGACAATTACCGTACGTGGACTAATCCTATATCTGGCGAGGAGATTATGTCGACCTTTGGCCTTAGTCCCTGCCGTGAGATAGGGGTGCTGAAACAGGCGGTAAAGGATGCTATTTGGGAGTCGCGCATCGAGGGTGACCATGATACGGCGTTTGCGTATATGCTGCAAGAGGCTGAAAAAATGGGCTTGAAACGGGTCAGATAGCCTTTTGTTCATTCCGAAGGGATATTGGGCATTTTTTTTGCTTGCGATGATGAAAGTTTACTGCATACGAGATAATTTTTTTTGAATTTTCTTCGTACCTTTGTGGCGGTGTTTTTCTCATGGAGCACCGTATTTATCTCTTATAGGTATTAAAAAGCAAAGACAAAAGGTATGGGTGGTTTTTTTGGTACAGTTTCTGAAAAACCTTGCGTGGCAGACCTGTTTTACGGGACAGACTATCAGTCACATCTTGGGACCCGACGTGGCGGTATGGCCACATTTGACAAGGAGAAAGGGTTCAAACGTAGTATCCACAATCTTGAAAGCACTTACTTTCGCACGAAGTTTGAAGACGAGCTCTCTGATTTCTGTGGCAACAGTGGCATAGGGGTCATCTCAGACACCGATGCACAGCCGTTGCTTATGAACTCGCATCTCGGTCGTTTTGCGCTGGTCACGGTGGCAAAGATCAACAATCTCGAGGAGTTGGCCAATCAGCTGCTCAGCGAGGGTATGCACCTGAGCGAGTTTTCTTCGGGTAGAATCAATCCTACGGAGCTCATAGCTCTACTTATCATCAAGGGCAAGGACTATGTAGAGGGTATAGAGAATGTATACCGTATGGTCAAGGGCTCATGCTCAATGCTAATCCTGACCGAAGACGGTATCATAGCAGCACGTGATGCTTGGGGACGTACGCCTATCGTGGTGGGCAAGAAGGAGGGTGCTATGGCATTTGCAAGCGAGAGTACGGCTTTCTATAACTTGGGATTCGACATACTACATTATATAGGTCCAGGCGAGATAGTCAAGATTCAGAGCGATGGTATGCAAGTCCTGCGCCAACGCAACGAGAAGATGCAGATATGCTCATTCCTGTGGGTGTACTATGGCTTTCCTACCAGCAACTTTGAGGGAGTCAATACTGAGGCTATGCGCAATGCTTGCGGCAGAGCCATGGGTAGTGAGGACAAGGATACCGATGCTGACTTTGCCAGTGGCATACCCGATAGTGGGGTAGGTTTTGCCGTGGGCTATGCAGAGGGGCATGAGATACCATATCGCAGAGCCATAGCCAAGTATACTCCGACATGGCCACGTAGCTTTACTCCATCTAATCAGGAGATGCGCAGCCTCGTAGCCAAGATGAAACTTATCGCCAACAAGGAGATGTTGCAGGGCAAGAAGGTGGTGTTCTGTGACGACTCGATAGTGCGCGGCACTCAACTTCGCGATACCACATCCGAACTCCACGGACTGGGTGCAAAAGAGGTCCACATGCGCATAGCGTGTCCACCATTGCTATACGCTTGCCAATTCCTCAATTTCACTGCATCCAAGAGCGAGTTGGAGCTTATCACCCGACAGGTAATCCGCGATTTTGAGGGTGATATGAACAAAAACGTTGAGGCATATGCCAAAACTGACTCCCCCGAATATAACCGCATGGTGGCAGAGATAGCAAAGCGTCTGCATCTCGACTCACTCAAATTTGCTAAGATTGAGACAATAGTTAATGCTGTGGGGCTCCCCAAGGAGTGTATATGCACGCACTGTTTTGACGGTAGCAGTTCTCACACGCTTGAGTGAATGGACAAAGACAAAGGCTTGCCATAACGGCAAGCCTTTGCTGTATAAACACGTCAAACGGACGTTGACCTTAATCTCTTGGAGCTCTTACTTTCTCCTTGACAGGAGCGTTGGCTACCATATCCATAAATTCAGGGCAAGCCTTGAATGAAGGTATGTAGTGCTCGGGCACAACCAGAGTCTCACCCTTGGTGATGTTGCGTGCAGTCTTTTGGGCACGCTTCTTGAGTATGAGACTGCCAAATCCGCGGAGATAAAGGTTCTCTCCCTCGGCCATCGTGCGCTTGGTGACATCCATGAATGCCTCAATAGTAGTGAGTACCATAGCCTGATCTACACCTGTCTCTTGTGAGATTGTACGTACAAGTTCCTGTTTTGTCATAATA
>CALZLQ010000096.1 GCA_945788385.1 uncultured Prevotellaceae bacterium | reverse complement strand
GACGGCAAGACATACCCCTCAATAGTGGTCACCAACGAGTATCTGCCTCGCATCTATATGACGCGCAATATCGACAAGCGTCACGGTACATATTTCGGGCCTTATAGCCATGTGCCTACTCTATATGCCTTGCTCGACCTAATTAAGAATCTCTACCCTCTGAGGCGATGCAAGGAGTGTATCACTCCCGACTCTATCCGCCGTCAGAAGCACAAGGAGTGTCTGGAGTACCACATGAAAAACTGCATGGCTCCCTGTACTGGCAGGCAAGAACGCGAGGAGTATATAAAGTATGTCAACGAGGCTAAGGAGATACTGCGCGGCAACACTTCAGCCATCGAGCGCAAGATGCTCGGCGAGATGCAGAGTCTGGCCGAGGAAATGCGTTTTGAGGAGGCAGAGATCATCAAGAAACGCTATGTTCTGCTCGAGAATTATCGCGCCAAAAGCGAGGTGGTAAGCAGCCTAATCAATGACGTCGACGTGTTTAATATAGAGGATAGCGAAAGGGTCTGCTACATCAATTATCTGCACGTCACAAACGGCATGATAAACCAAGCCTTCACTTTCGAGTACGCCAAGCGTATCGAGGAGAGCATAGGGGATTTGCTCCTCTCGGGCATAGTGGAGATGCGCTCTCGCTACGGGAGTAAGAGTAGGGAAATAATAGTGCCGTTCCACGTGGAACAATGTCTCTCTGGAGTAGAGTTTATAGTACCCCAGAAGGGGGATAAGAAGAAGCTGCTTGAGCTGTCGAGGCTCAACGTCTTGCAGTACAAGAAAGACCGGCTTGCACAGAGCGACAAGCTTAACCCCGAGCAGAAACAGGTGCGGCTAATGAAGGAACTTCAGGAGGCTCTTGGCATGGATCGTCTGCCTATGCACATCGAGTGCTTTGACAATAGTAATATAGGCGGAGAGGACGCTGTGGCTGGGTGTGTGGTATTCAAGAAGGCCAAGCCGAGCAAAAGCGACTACCGCAAATACAATATCAAGACAGTAGTAGGCCCTGATGACTATGCCTCTATGAAGGAGGTCGTACGACGCAGGTATTCGCGCATGATTGAGGAGGAGTCTCCCCTACCCGACCTCATTATTACCGATGGCGGCAAAGGGCAGATGGAGGTGGTCAGGCAGGTCGTAGAGGACGAACTGGGCTTGGAGATAGCCATAGCCGGACTTGCCAAGGACAACCGCCACCGCACTAACGAACTGCTCTTCGGCTTCCCTCCCAAGGTGGTCGGGCTGAGGCCTGAGAGCCAGTTGTTTCACTTCCTCACGCAGATACAGGATGAGGTACACCGCTTTGCTATTACTTTCCATCGCGACAAGCGCAGCAAGCATCAGATTTCGAGCGAGTTAGACTCTATCCCTGGCATAGGACCCAAGACCAAGGAGCTCCTGCTCAAGCGTTTCAAGAGCCTCAAGCGCATTAGTGAAGCATCTGAAAATGAACTGATTGAGCTGGTTGGCAAAAATAAAGGCTCGCTCTTGTTTGATTATTTCAAAAATAAGTAGTACTTTTGTGAATAAAACTACAGTACACAAGCTATGCGAAGCGTAATACAACGTGTGACTCATGCCTCTGTCAGCATCGACGGGGCGGTAAAAAGTAGCATCGGCCGAGGATTCTTGGTGCTACTCGGAGTGGTCAACGAAGACTCTGCGGAGGACATCGAGTGGCTGGCATCAAAGATAGCAAATCTGCGTGTGTTTGACGACGAAAATGGGGTCATGAACCGTAGCATAACAGATGTGGGCGGCGAGGTGCTCGTAGTGAGTCAGTTCACGCTCTTGGCAAGCTACAAGAAGGGCAACCGCCCTTCTTATATACGGGCTGCAGCGCACTCTCACGCTATACCTATATATGAACAGTTCTGCGCTCGCCTGAGTGCTCTCATCGGACGCGAGGTGGGTACTGGTGAGTTTGGGGCTGACATGAAAGTGGAACTGCTTAACGACGGTCCTGTGACTATATGTATGGACACTAAAAATAAAGAATGATATATGAACAAGTACGAAGAGATGTTGTCGCAGTACAACACCCGGATTAACGATGATGAAGTAGCTGCAAAGGTGGCTGAAATCCTGCATGACAAGGTAGACGAAAACATGACTCCCGAGGTCAAAAAGTTCCTCATGGGCAGCATCGAACTCACTACTCTGAAGACTACCGACAGCGACCAGAGCGTGATAAAATTTACCGAGCGTGTCAATGAATTTGAGGACGCCTACCCCGACTTGCCTCACGTGGCTACTATCTGTGTATACCCTTGTTTTGCTGCTGCCGTGAGCAATACATTACAGGTAGACGGGGTCGAGGTGGCTTGCGTCAGTGGCAGCTTCCCAAGCTCTCAGGCCCTAATCGAGGTCAAGGTGGCTGAGACTGCTTTGGCTATAAAAGACGGAGCCACAGAGATTGACATGGTGCTGAGCGTGGGCAAATTCTTGTCGGGCGACTATGAGAGCGTCTGCGATGAAATCAGCGAACTCAAGGCTGTATGTGGCGACAAGAAGCTCAAGGTGATTCTTGAGACTGGCTGTCTGCCCAATGCGGAGGCTATCAAGATTGCCTCTCTCCTATCCATGTATGCTGGAGCAGACTATATCAAGACCTCTACTGGCAAGGAGAAGATAGCTGCTACTCCTGAGGCTGCCTACGTCATGTGTCAAGCCATCAAGGAGTACTATGACAAGACTGGAATCCAGATCGGATTCAAACCTGCTGGCGGTATCAACTCTGTGCGTGATGCTGTCACCTACTATACTATCGTCAAGGAGGTGCTCGGCGAGAAGTGGCTCACGAATCAATACCTCCGCCTTGGTACAAGTCGTCTGGCCAACCTACTACTGAGCGAGATTGTAGGAGAGGAGACCAAGTTCTTTTAACCCGAATCGTTCATTCTCGTTATGATGCTAACAACTTTCGTTTTTGCGGTTATAGGCGGATGACAAAAAGGATGCTGTTAGCGCATAACAGTCTAATGACAGATTGGGATCACTAACGACAGACTTGTGTTAAAAAATGCTAACTGCTCACGATGCGAGAATCTAATTTTCCCGCACCTTTGACAAGAAAAATCTATTTACGCGATTCTCACGAGCTGAAAAACGGCCTTAATTACTCTTAATCAAGAGTTTAAGGCCGTTTTTTAAAGTTTTGTTAATTGACAAACTATATTATTTCTGTCCGAAACATAGTTGATATACGCCTGAAGGGCTTGCGCAACTGACTTGTTCTGTATTTCGTCGAGCAATCCGCTTGCCAAGCCAGACAACTCCGCCATGGCAGATTCTGCGTATGCGATTCCTCCCTCTTCTTTTGTAATTTTTATCAGACAGTCTATCTCTTCGCGCTCTGCCCTGCCCTCTCTGACCATAATGGCTATCTCGGCAGCTCGAGGATTTTTCTGACACGCATACAAGACTGGCAAAGTCAGCTTGCCCTCCTTGAGGTCATTGCCCACAGGCTTGCCTATATCCGATGAGGTGTCAATGTCCATAATGTCGTCACGCAACTGAAAACACATGCCTATAAGCATACCCAGGCGCTTCATGACATAATGAAAGCCTTCGTCGCCCGACGAGAGTACGGCACCAGCCTCAGCACAGACACTAAACAGGGATGCCGTCTTTTTGCGTATCACCTCATAATACGAAGATTCGGAAAAGTCTTTGCCCGAGATATTGTCGAGCTGCAGCAATTCTCCGTCTGCCAATGTCTGCCCCAATACCGAAACCATCTCGACAATACGAATGTCTCGCGTCATGGCAGCGTGTTGGAGCGCCTTGCTCAGGATATAGTCTCCGATGAGTACCGCCGCTTTGTTGTCGAGCAGTGTGTTGATACTCTTTTGTCCTCGCCTGCGGTCACTTTCGTCTACAATATCATCGTGCACGAGCGATGCCGTATGAAGCAATTCCATGGCAAGCGCAGCATGGAGTACTTCTTTGCAGACCGTACCCTTCACCTTAGCTGAAAGCAATGCCAGCATGGGGCGCATCTGCTTGCCCCGACGCTGGGCAAGATGGTTGAGTGCAATCGTCAATAACGGATTATCGTGATCCAACGCCTCACGAAGCATCGAATTAAATGTCTCAAGTTCCTCAATAATCGGAGCTTGTATCTGAGATAATGCATCATTCATACTGCAAAGGTATAAAAAAATGCGATTTTTTATATAACTTTGTAC
>CALZLQ010000095.1 GCA_945788385.1 uncultured Prevotellaceae bacterium | reverse complement strand
CCAGCCACATGAATCGTACGATACGAGCGATGTGGGTGAGCGAAATGCTCATCGAGCGCAAGAGTATTAGCCAACCCCTCTTTATATGCACCAGCCCCGATGTTTTGAAACAACGGGGCTGAGTTATATAGATAGTCAATAGCCTGCGTGTATGTCATGACTTTTGCTCATCTTAGTTAAATAGGTTCTTAAACTTTTGGAAGAATGTCTGCTTAGTCTGCGCGCTCGGTTTGAAACTATCGCTGTCGCGCATCTTCTCAAGGACTTCCTTCTCGTCTTTAGTGAGATGTTCAGGTATGTACACCGAGATATTTACAATGAGGTCACCATAACCATTGTCGTATCCACGTAGTGTAGGCAAGCCCTTGCCACGAAGGCGGACAATCTTGCCAGGCTGAGTGCCAGGCTCAATCTTAATCTTGACACGACCATCAATAGTGGGAATCTCTGCAGGACCGCCAAGCATTGCCGTCGGCAAATCAAGAAGAAGATTATAATACAAATCATCACCATTACGTTGAAGATCAGCATGAGGTTCAATCTCTATATAAACCTGAATATCTCCACTCATGCCATTGTTGCGCCCCGCGTGTCCCTTACCTTGCAGAGTGAGAATCATTCCTTCTTGTACACCAGCAGGAATCTGTACCTCAACGACTTCTTCGCCCATCGTCACACCAGAGCCTTGGCAATGCGAACACTTATGCTTGATCATCTGGCCTGTGCCGCCACAAGTAGGACAAGCACTCTGCTGCTGCATAGCACCAAACATAGTATTCATTGTGCGCACTACATAGCCAGTACCATGACAAGAGCTACAAGTATCTACCTTGCCATCCTCGCTACCCGAACCATGACAATGCTGACATTGTACATACTTCTTAACCTTAAACTTCTTAGTGCAACCCTTGCTGACCTCCTCAAGAGAAAGTCTAACCTTCAAGCGCAAGTCGCCACCCTGATGACGCTGTGGACCACGCCTGCGACCACCGCCACCAAAAAAATCCTCAAAGCCACCACCGCTGAAGCCTCCAAAATTAAAGCCAGAGCCAAACACACTGTTGAGAATGTCGTTAATATCAAAACCAGCACCGCCACCAAAACCACTGGCTCCACCCATTCCGGCAAAACCGTACTGATCATAGCGAGCTTTCTTGTCAGGGTCGCGCAAGATGTCGTAAGCCTCGGCTGCCTCCTTAAACTTCTCCTCAGCCTCTTTCTTCTCAGCGTCAGACTTGTCAGTCTGGCGGTCAGGGTGATACTTGATAGCAGCCTTCTTATACGCAGACTTTATCTCAGCATCGCTTGCAGTCTTGCTGACCCCAAGCACCTCATATGGATCTCTCTGTGCCATATTGTGTCTTTAAATAATTTAGCGCACCTAATAATCAAATCACATCGCCACTACAACCTGAGAGTGACGAAGCACCTTCTCGTTGAGTTTATAGCCCTTGAGAGTACAATCCACAATCTTGTTCTTCATCTCAGGGCTTGGAGCAGGCATCTGAGCGATAGCCTCGTGAAGGTCAACATCAAAGTCCTTACCCTCAGTCTCTATAGGCTTCACACCCTGCTTCTCAAGAATGGAGAGGAACTTTTTCTGAATAAGCTCCACACCCTCAATGACAGAAGCCATATCCTCAGCCTTCTTCATCTGATCAAGAGCACGCTCCATATCATCCATCACAGGCAGAATAGCAGTCAGCACCTTGACGCCACCATTGAGAATCAAGTCAGCCTTTTCAGCCATAGTGCGCTTGCGGTAATTATCAAATTCGGCAATCTTATACAAAAGCTGATTCTTGAGGTCAGCAATCTCTGACTGTGCCACCTCAAGAGGGTCCTTCTCAGGAGTAGCCTCCTCCTGTTCTACACAAGCCTGATTGGAATCTGTTGACTCCTGCTCGCATATATTCTCTATTTCCTTTTCTATTTCCTTCTCAGAATTATTCTCGTTTGTCATGATCAGCTTATTTTTTATTTCGTAGTATGATACACAATAAATTGTATGCAAAAAATGTGCCACAAGTCAAAGTGGCACATTTTATGACAGAATGACCGAATAGACGTCATTTTATGAGTAAAGTTTCTCCTTCAGTTCTTTAATCTTGTCATCAGAGATATATTCATCATATTCCATGAGTTTGTCAATCGTTCCATTCGGAGTAAGCTCTATGATACGGTTAGCTACAGTCTGGATGAACTCATGGTCATGACTTGAGAAAAGAATATTGCCCTTGAAGAGTTTCAGATTATTATTGAACGCCTGAATAGATTCGAGGTCAAGATGGTTAGTAGGAGTATCCAATATCAAGCAGTTTGCATTCTTGAGTTGCATGCGAGCTATCATACAGCGCATCTTCTCTCCACCAGAGAGAACATTCACCTTCTTAAGCACTTCCTCGCCCGAGAAGAGCATACGACCGAGAAAACCCTTGAAATAAACCTCATTTCCCTCGCCATACTGACTCAGCCAATCTACGAGATTCTTGTCACTTTGAAAAAACTCAGTGTTATCAACGGGGAGATAAGCCGTAGTGATAGTCACGCCCCAATTGAAAGTACCGCCCTGAGCCTCACGATTGCCATTGATAATCTCAAACAATGCTGTCATCGCACGTGGATCATGTGACAAAAATACCACTTTCTCACCTTTTTCGATATTGAAATTTACGTTGTCAAACAATACCGTACCATCGTCCATTGTAGCCTTCAGATTTTTCACTTCTAAAATCTGATTGCCGGGCTCGCGCTCCATTTGGAAGATGATACCAGGGTATTTTCGAGTAGAAGGCTGAATATCATCAACATTAAGTTTTTCAAGCATTTTCTTGCGTGAAGTCGTCTGCTTGCTCTTAGCCACATTGGCACTAAAGCGACGAATAAATTCCTCCAATTCACGCTTCTTTTCCTCAGCTTTTGCTTTCTGATTTTGCGCCTGACGCAAAGCCAACTGGGAAGACTCATACCAAAAGGAATAGTTTCCTGCAAACATTGTCACCTTGCCAAAATCAATGTCCACAGTATGCGTGCATACACTGTCAAGGAAGTGACGGTCATGGCTTACCACCAAGACTGTATGTTCAAACTCACTTAGATACCCTTCAAGCCACTGCACAGTGTCGAGGTCCAGGTCATTTGTAGGCTCGTCAAGCAGAAGGTTGTCAGGATTGCCAAAGAGAGCCTTGGCCAGCATCACGCGAACTTTCTCCTTGCCCGACAACTCGCCCATGAGCTGATAATGCTTATCCTCCTTGATGCCCAGACCGCTCAGCAGGGCAGCAGCATCACTCTCAGCCGTATATCCGCCCATTTCAGCAAACTTGTCTTCGAGTTCCGCCACACGTATTCCATCCTCATCAGTAAAATCAGATTTGGAATACAGGACCTCACGCTCCTTCATCACCTCCCACATAGTCGTATGACCCATGAGTACGGTATTGAGCACCGTCTCCTGGTCGTACTGGAAGTGATCCTGGCTTAACACGCTCAGACGTTCGCCCGCACCAAGTTCAACACTACCTTTTGTAGGCTCCAATTCACCACTAATAGCCTTCAGGAGCGTTGACTTGCCAGCCCCGTTGGCACCGATAACACCATAAATGTTACCATTAGTGAACTTCATGTTCACATCCTTGTACAGTACTCTCTTTCCGAACTGTACACAAATATTCGAAAGTGTAATCATAAACTAAGACTGTCTGAATAAAAGCTAAAAGGCACTATGCTTCCTATACTATCGACTATATGAATTCCATTTGTGCCGTAAAGCAAGAGACGTATGGGAGAACCTTGCTTGTGCTCCACTTCAAGCAACGCCTGACGGCACATGCCGCAAGGTCCAGTCACATCACTTGTAAACTTTCCTCTGGTACACGCCGCAATAGCAATGGCCTTGATGACCTCATCACGACGGTTGGCGCCACACCAAAACAAGGCCGTACGCTCGGCACAGCATCCTACCGGGTATGAGGCATTCTCCTGATTGCTTCCCATGATAATCTCGCCACTCTCCAAACGAATAGCCGCCCCAACCTTAAAATGGCTGTATGGGCTATAGCTGGTCTCTGTGGCCCTCATTGCAGCACCGACAAGCTCAGCATCGCAGGCCTCAAGCTCTGCCATACTGCATACTTTCACCTTAAAACCAATATCGTATTCTCTCATTCCTTTGCAAAGTTACGAATAAGTGAGAGAAAAAACAAATTTATTTGA
>CALZLQ010000094.1 GCA_945788385.1 uncultured Prevotellaceae bacterium | reverse complement strand
CCATACACGAGGATACGCTCCTTATGTCCCATCGCCGAGTTCAGTCGCTGCACAGCCGCTGCCATGTCCTTGAACAGATACGGGTCATGAAGATCCGTCAGCGAGGGTCGGAAAAACTTCCTTGCCTCTCCAGCCGTAGTGATACCACGATCCAAGAGCAATTTACCGAAAGCCGGGTTCATACCCAACTCCCTTGCCAATCTCCCTGCATCTTCCTGCCAATTACGCTCCGGCTCCTTGTAATGCCAAATGTAATTCATAGGAAGAGCAAATATCAGATACCAAGTTTCTTACGGATATCCTTAGGAATAGCATTCTTGTTGATAACGATATTCATCGTCTTGTAAGCCACATAAGGCTTGCTCACGTACCAAAAGCCCTTGTACGGACCCATCTCGCCCCAAGAGTTCTTCATCATGAAGTACTCCTTGCCATGCTGATCCTTGGCGATACCATATATCTGCATGCCATGATCATCAGTCGTGGTCCAGTTGTCATAGCCCTCCTGGCGCAGCTCCTGAGTGATGACCTTCTCGCCTGCAGCATCGGCCTCAGTAATTTTAGCCCCAGCCTTCTCACCAGTCCAGCGGCTCTGGTCGCTACCCACGCCAGCCGTCTGCTTCGTGTCAGGCACAGTAGCCACACACTTATTCTTGCCCGAGCGGCGGCTGAAGCCATCCTCACTCACATCAGCACCCCAAGCAAACGTATATCCAGCCCTCACGCCCTCGTCCATCACACGCATAAACTCGTCAAGAGGCAGGTTATAACTGCTTGCCCAGCGCCAATTGTCCTGAATCTCAAGGATAAAAGACTTATAGAAAGGGTGATGAGTATAGCTCGTGAGCGAAACATAGTCAGCAGGATCCAACTTCAGGTAGTCCTTGACAAAGCTCTGAGGAGTATACTTCTTGCCCTTATACTCAAACTCCGTAGGACACACACCGAAATAATTGTCAATCATGCCCTGCACATCCTTCTTCCATACGGGATTAATCTTGCGTGCATCACTCTTGGCGATAGCCCCGATATAAGCCTCCATCGGAGGGAAAAAGTTCGTAAAGTTATACAAGCTGTCTCCATACAGAGTGATAGGATAAGGCATAATACCCTCAGGTATCAATCCATAGTTCTCCATACAGAAGATAGCATCGTAAAACGAACCGCCCTGGCTGAAGCTCGCATCACCATGAGTGCGCACATTGCGGTCAGCACGATCAGTATAAGTCTTGCTCACGAGGAAACTCTCACACAAGTCAAGATCCTCCTTGAGGCTCGGATTCTTGCGAATAGCCTCACTCTCGAGGAAAGCCAGCGAAGAGTAGCTCCAGCACGTACCACTGTTGTTCTGATTCTTGATTGAAGTCACAGGGTTTTCCAACACGGTTGTAAACACCAGCGAATCGTCAGGCATCTCAAGCTTTTCCTGAGCCGCCAAAGGCATGGCAACCAAAGCCACAGCTGCCACAAACATAATTTTTTTCATCTTTGTAATTATTTAGTTTATTTTTTGTTTAGTTTGAACTCCTCCACATCATCAATGTGGTAAGGGATAATCTCCTTGCCGAGGAAACGGCAGCCATCAGCCGTAATCAAGACATCGTCCTCCAGACGGATACCACCGAAATCCTTGTACGTTTCGAGCAAGTCAAAGTCAATAAACTCAGCACAATGCCCCTTAGCCCTCCAATCGTCAATCAGAGCCGGGATGAAATAAATGCCAGGCTCATCCGTCATCACAAAACCCTCCTGCAGACGACGTCCGAAACGCAAACAGTTAGTCCCAAACTGATCCAGTCGAGGCTGAGTCTCCTCGTCAAAGCCGATAATAGTCTGACCGAAACCCTCCATATCGTGGACGTCCAGTCCCATCATGTGACCAAGCCCATGAGGCATAAACATAGCATGGGCACCAGCAGCCACAGCAGCATCAACATCGCCCCTCATCAACCCAAGCTCCTTCAGACGCTCAGTCATGAGTCGGCACACTCCAAAATGCACGTCCCACCATCTCACACCAGGCTTACACAAAGTCAAGGCAAAGTCATGACACTCCTCAACGATGCTATAAATCTCCCTTTGACGCTGCGTAAACACACCATCTACAGGAGTCGTACGCGTATTGTCGCTGCAATAATTCTCATTCGTCTCGGCACCGCAGTCACACAGCAGCAAGCGTCCGCTCTCCAGTCTCTTAGGACTCGGGTAGCCATGCATAATCTCACCATGCATGCTCACGATACTCTGGAAGCTAACCTTACAGCCGTAGCTCTCGGCAATGCCACTAATCGTACCAGCTATCTCCTGCTCCGTAACCGCAGGGCTCACCATACGCATAGCCGTAGTGTGCATCTTATAGCCAATCTCACACGCACGCTCAATCTCAGCAATCTCCTCAGCAGACTTGCACGCACGCTGGTCACACACAGCATGAATAAGCTCCAAGCTTGCCATCTCACGCTGTCTGGCAGGGTGGATACCAGTCAAGTCCATCAGCTGGATCATCAAGTCATGACGATACTGAGGCAGGAAATGCACCCTACGCCCTGCAGCAATAGCCTCCTTGACCAGCTTCTCAAGCTTAGACATTGGAGCGCAGCAATCAGCACCACACTCCCCAGCCATATCGGCCACGCTCGCCACCGAGCCAAACCACACAATATCATCGATATCAATATCATCGCCTATGAGCCATACCCTCGCCTCATCACAGTCAATCACCCCACACAGCCCCTCGCGCTGCAGTCCGAAATAATACAAGAAAGTACTGTCCTGACGCCACTTGTAAGCATTGCCAGGATAGTTGGCAGGCGAATTGTTGTTACCGAAAAGCAATATCAGTCCAGAGCCGATTCTCTCAGCCAGCACCCGACGGCGCTCAACGTATGTCTGTTTAGGAAAAAGCATAGTCGTCAAGAGTTAAAGTTATGATACAATCGAGTAATATTGATAACACTCAGACCACAAAGATATGAAAAATAAATCTAAAACGCAAACACTTTTCGGAAATATATGCGTTTGGTGTTTGTTCCTTCTGTCGTGACAGCTTTCTGTGTTGACATTATCCTCACTATCTCCGTCCAGTAGTGTGTCATACCCGACTGCTTTAGACGATAACGGATTGTATTGACTATCCAATATGAGAGTAGTCCGAGGAAGAGGTGGGCATCTGATCGGTCGTCCTTCTTGTGATATATCGGTCGTAGGTTCAGGTCGGTTTTCAGTTGACGATTTGTGCACTCTATTTCACGGGTAAGATTGTAATAATCCCATGTGGTCTTCTCGTCAAACGTTGCAACGTTCGTCCTAAGGAAATATATACCGCAGTCCTTGTCTACGTTCTCTGGAACGGCTATGCGCCACTGGATGTCTGCCATGTTCTTCGGACTCTTTGCATCATCTGGTATGTAATCGATAACGTAGTACTTTGAGATGGACGGGTACTTCTGTCTTGCTCTGCCCACACGCTCGATGACTTTCTCGTAGTTCTTTGTACCATTCTTCTTTGTGAGTGAGTCCCTTGTTTTCTGTAACTCTTCTTCAAGGCGTTCTTTGAACTTGCTATTCATGGAGGTCTCCTTGAGTTCTTTTGCCCGAGAGTTTATCTCAAGGTAGTAGTCGCCGTTCTCATCGTGTTTTACCTGAGTGAGTTTGATGGGTTGGCTCTTACAGTCCTTTACTATTATGGTCTTTGCATCTGGAGCCAGCTCGTAGTCGGTCAGACGTCTGCGGCTGACACATAAATAATTGTAGCCATTCTCTTTTATTCTCTGAAGGTTGTCCTCTGTAGCAATGCCTGCATCAAGGCATACAAGTACCTTATCTTTGGGGGCATTTGGTACGCGTGTCTTTGAGTTCAGAGTGTCCACCATGTCGGGAAGGGAGTTAGGATCTGCTGTATTTCCTGCCAGAATAGACGAATAGCGAATGAAGCCTTCCTTGTTGATACACAAGGCCAAAACGAGTAGTTTGCAGTCAGTACGTTTCTCCTTGGAACGACCGAACTGAGCCTTTTTGCTGTTGTCCTTACGCCCTTCAAAATAGAAGTTAGTCAAGTCGAAAATAGCAATTCTATTGGTGATATTGAACAAATTATCTGTCTTTTGACATAGGTGGTCTTCAAGCTTGTCCTTCAGCTCATATAGAGATGGTGCTACCTTATATACAGACTGGAAGCCTGGCCGCCATTCCTGGTTGCCGCTTACGAGTTCGCATACGGCTGAGTTCTCTTCCATAATGCGCATGGACTTCAGTTCTGACGGAGAGTAGATGGTGCGTGTGATGAGGTGGG
>CALZLQ010000093.1 GCA_945788385.1 uncultured Prevotellaceae bacterium | reverse complement strand
AGATCCTTATCATCTATCTTCCACCACCACTCAAACCTGTTTTGTATACGCTCCATATTATACTGAAGTTATTCTATATCTACAAAAAAAGGAGAGCAGAGGACCTATAAGCCGGGTTCTGTGTAACGCTTGTCATTTATCCACTACCAATGTTGCCATTGGTCTCTATCGTTCTACCCTCCGGCTCGGACGGACAGCCCTCTCTTTGTATTCGCCGGTATACGCGAACTTTCAACATCCGGGATGCACAGCACGCATGTCGCCATACGCCTGGTGAGCTCTTACCTCACCTTCTCACCCTTACAACCTTTCTCCTCAACATTAGAGAGAGGCTTGCGGTTATTTTCTTCTGCATCTACGAGCCATCACTGACTCCTGTCGGTTAGGCAGCGGATTGTCCTGTGTTGCCCGGACTTTCCTCTCGTGCGACGCACATGGCATACACACCAGCGACAAGCCGGTCCTCTGTTCTCTTTGGCGCGAAGTTACAACAAAAAAATGACATGACAAACTTTTAACTAATGTAAAAAGAGAAAGTTTAATTATAATGCTGGTTAAGCAAGGCAACAGAACTGTTAAATTTCTAATAAGAAGTGATACACAGAACAAACTTTTGCACTATATTTGCATCAAATTTAACAACTAATACATCTACTAACACATTTAAGTTATGAAACAAACAACTAAAAATTTACTCATAGCTGTAGGCCTGATTGCAAGCAGCAGCTGCATTACATGTGTGGTATTAAACGCGAAATCATGCGATTCCGGACTCAAAACCCAAGCTACTCCAGTTATGGCACCAGCTCCGGCAGGCCACGTAGACCTCACAGACGCTGCCGAGAAGAGCGTGCAAGCCGTAGTATACATCAAAGTGACACAGACGGGCAAGACACAGCGCGTGACAGTCCGTGACCCCTTTCAGGATTTCTTTGGCGAATTCTTTGGTGGAGGCAGCCAGCCTCAGCAGCGCGAATACAAACAGCCCGACAGACATGGAGCAGGCTCAGGAGTAATCATCTCAAGCGATGGATATATCGTCACCAACAACCACGTTGTCGGCCAAGCAGACGAGATAACGGTAAAGCTCAACGACAACCGCGAGTTCAAAGGTCGCATAATAGGCTGCGACGAGAACACAGACCTCGCACTAATCAAAATAGATGCCAAGGATCTCCCCACCCTACCCATCGGCAACAGTGACGAACTCAAGCTCGGACAATGGGTACTCGCAGTAGGCAGTCCACTCAACCTGACAAGCACAGTCACAGCAGGAATCGTAAGTGCCAAGGCACGCTCTTTAGGTGCGAACGGTGTAGAAAGCTTTATACAGACAGATGCAGCCATCAATGCCGGCAACAGTGGAGGAGCGCTCGTCAACGAACGTGGCGAACTCGTAGGCATCAACTCCATGCTTTATTCGCAGACAGGCAGTTACAGCGGCTACGGATTTGCCATACCGACCAGTATCATGAACAAGGTGGTCGATGACCTCAAAAAATACGGCTGTGTACAACGCGCCCTCCTCGGTGTCATGGGTACAGACCTCAGCATCTACTTCGACAGCGAGAAGGCCAAGGGCAATGAATTGCCGGACCTTGGCACAGTGAGCGGTGTATGGGTCGATAAGGTGAGCGACTCGTCAGCAGCCAAGGAAGCAGGCCTTGAAAGGGGCGACGTCCTCACCATGATAGACGGCAAGACCATCAGCAAGATGTCCGAACTTCAGGAAGTACTCGCACAACACCGCCCCGGCGACAAAGTGTCAATCACATGGATACGCGACAAGAAAGAGAAGAGCAAGACCGTGACACTACGCAACAGCCAAGGCTCCACCAAAGTACTTGAGCAGGTTGATTTGGACAAATTGGGAGTTTCACTCAAACCTGCAAGCGACCAGGACATGGCTCGAATGGGAATAGCATACGGACTTGAGATAGCAGCCATACGCAACGGCAAGATGCTCAAGGCCGGAGCCACCAAAGGCACCATCATACTTACGGTCAACGACAAGCAGATGCACACCACTGAGGATTGGGAGCAAGCAATAACCGAAGCCAACCAAAGTACAGACCGCACCCTGTGGATAAAAGCATTGACACAAAGTGGTCGTAAAGTAGCCTATGTCATAGACTTGAACGAATAACTGTATCTGACGACAATTCTCAGCTGCCCCACCTGGCTACAAAAAGCCAAGTGGGGCTTTGTTTATAAAACCACGAAAATATTTGCTTTTCCACTCACTAATTTGTATCTTTGCATGCTGATATAAAGAAAAGTAAATGAAAAAATACCTTATTCTGACACTTGTACTACTCATCGGGTGGAACACAAGTGCCGATGCCAAGCCCAAAAAGAAGACCATCTACATGTTTGGTCTGAGTTGTGACTACAACGATTCTATCATGTACATCACAGAGATACAAAAGATAGAGCCTGCCTACATCGAAAGCAAGACAGGATTCCTTTACGACCGCACCATCTATTCCCAGCAGTTGCAGATTTTCATCGAAGAAGCACTCGGCAAGCCGCAAACCACCTGCGTAGTATTTTTCGGCTACGACGC
Organism: uncultured Prevotellaceae bacterium; assembly: GCA_945788385.1. Taxonomy (GTDB): domain Bacteria; phylum Bacteroidota; class Bacteroidia; order Bacteroidales; family Bacteroidaceae; genus Physcousia. Next base: position 1,772 of record CALZLQ010000093.1, on the reverse strand, counting down.
AAAAAAAGTAGAAAAAAAGCAAGCTCGCGTCATCCGTAAGGCCAAGGGCAAGGAAAAGCTAGAGATTATGCCCCTCGTGCCCGGAGCGTTCAAATTTACCAGACAAGAATGGACCGAACATGAAGAGATTTAAGATAGCAGACCACGTCGTTGGCATAAAGGGCGGATTGTCAGACGAAATACTCGATTTGCTTCCCGGCTTCAAACCCTTCGTATATGACGGCACTCAAGAGAGCGTGCTCACCGTAGAGATAGACACCTCCATGCAGTTTGAAACAATGGGAGAGGAGATAGGACAGTTTGATGTAGGAGGCTGCAACCATGGTGTTTATCTCAAAGGCGATGGAGGCTATCAGTTTGAAGTAAGCGACGCCAGCGGTCACCTGTGTGCCATCATGGAGAGCACAGCAGGCTTTGCCAATTGCCGCGTCAACGTATTCGACGGGACATGGTCACAACGCAATTTCGGTCTCAATAACTGCATGATGATGTCATACGCGTTTGCCACGGCACAATTAGACACACTCCTAGTTCACGCCAGCGTCATAAGATGCGACGGCAAAGGCTATATGATGACCGCCCCGAGCGGCACAGGCAAAAGCACACACACACACCTATGGTATACAAGCATACCAGGCTGCGACTTGATGAACGATGACAACCCCATCGCACGCATCGTAGACGGCCAACCCATAGTATACGGTTCGCCATGGAGTGGCAAAACACCCTGTTACCGAAATATCCAAGCTCCCATAGGCGCCATCGTACGCATACAGCAACGTCCCGAGAATACCATTCGTCCCTTAGGAGCAATCGAAGCGTTTGCCACGATGCTCCCAGCCTGCAGCAGCATGAAATGGGACGCACGGATATACCGCGGTGTGTGTGACACCATATCAAAACTCATAAGCCTCAGCCGCATCTGGGAGCTCGGTTGTCTCCCCAACAGCGAAGCAGCAATACTATGCCATGATACAGTCAGCAAAGAAACTTGTTAAGTCACTACTCAGACTGCTTCTCACCCCTTTGCGTGCCTACAATCACCACAGCAACGGAGTCTGTGACCATCGCCAACGCAAGGAGATACCCAACGACATACTCCTCACAGCTGTCAAGGAAGCCATCCGCGAGGGTCACACCGCCACAATCATAGTAAGAGGCTGGAGTATGCGCCCCTTCTTGGAACACGAACGCGACAAAGTACTGCTTGAAGGAGCACCAAAATACGACATAGGAGATGCCGTACTTGCAGAGATACGCCCCGGCCATTACGTACTGCACCGAATCATAGAGATACACGGCGACACAGTCACGCTCATGGGCGACGGAAATATCAAAGGCACCGAGACATGCAGATTGGCAGACATCTGCGGAGTAGTCAGGCAATATATACGCCCTCGACGCACTATCAGTGCTGATGACCCTGCGCTGAAGCGAAAAATCAGAATTTGGCGAAAACTTCTGCCCCTACGCAGAATCCTACTTTTGATATACGGAGGAGCGGTGTGAGGTTGTGAGGTTGTGAGGTTGTGAGGTTGTGAGGTTATGAGGTTATAAGGTTATGAGGTTATAAGGTTATGAGGAATTAGACCTTGACAACAAAACGACCAACCAAACAACCAAATAACAAAATAGCCAAACAACAAAACAACAAAATAACCAAACAACAAAGGACCAACCAAACAACAAAATAACTAAACAACAAAACAACAAAAAAATGAAAATCAACGAAGGATTTGAACTACGGGAAGTATGCGGAGAACACGTCATTG
>CALZLQ010000092.1 GCA_945788385.1 uncultured Prevotellaceae bacterium | reverse complement strand
CATCATTCATACTGCAAAGGTATAAAAAAATGCGATTTTTTATATAACTTTGTACACAAATAAAAGAAAAACTCATGAAACTTTTCCTCCTTGATGCCTACGCTCTAATATATCGGGCCTACTACGCATTCATCAAAAACCCTCGCATCAACTCAAAGGGCGAAAATACAAGTGCCATTCTCGGCTTTGTCAACACACTCGAAGACGTGCTGAAGAACATGCAGCCCACACATATCGGGGTAGCATTTGACCCCAAGGGAGGGACGTTCAGACATCGTGCCTATCCGCTCTACAAGGCACAACGCGACGAGACCCCCGAGGCTATAAGGTTTGCTGTCCCCGTCATCAAGGAGATACTTACCGCATACCGCATACCCATACTCGAAGTGCCCGACTACGAGGCCGATGACGTAATTGGTACTCTGGCACTGCAGGCAGACAGACTCGCCACGTCAGACAACGCTGACGAGGAGTGCATGACATACATGATGACTCCCGACAAGGACTACGGGCAACTCGTGACCGAGCACGTCATGATGTACCGCCCCGGTATAGGTACTAATCCTGCACAGATAATGGGTCCTGCTGAGATATGCGAAAAATGGGGGATAAGCAATCCGAATCAAGTGATAGACATACTCGGACTCATGGGTGACGCAAGTGACAATATCCCAGGATGTCCAGGTATAGGCGAAAAGACCGCTATCAGCCTCGTACAAACCTGGGGCAGCATATCAAATCTGCTGGAGAATATCCCGAATCTCAAAGGAGCCACACAGCGTAAAATCAGCGAGAACATAGAGCAGATAAAGCAGAGCCATTGGCTTGTCACCATAGCTACCGATGCTCCTATCACCTTGGATTTGAACGCCTTGGAGCGACGCGATCCGGACAGCGAAGAACTTGAGAAAATATATACGAGACTGGAGTTCCGTCAACTACTCAAAAAAACAGCCTCCCCTACCCTACCACCAGATAAAGGGAGCTCACGCAAGAGCAAGAAGAACGCAGACGGCAGCGTACAGGGCGACCTGTTTGAAATGCTGAATGCAACCACAGATGCAACTGCGTCCATACCTGTGCCCACACTCGAAAAATACATAATATCTGACGGAGTTTTGATAGGTCATAACCTCAAGCAAAACTGGAAGGAGATATGTGCAGAACACCCCGAATTCGTACCAAAATCAGACGGGGGATATGAGGAGTGGACACGGCGTGTGTTCGACATCGAAATAGCACACTATGTCCTACACCCCGAGATGCGCCACCAGCTCGACTATCTCCAGCAAATCTATCACTCCGACAGCCTCTCCAATCTCAAGATGCAACTCTCTGATGAGCTCAACGAGCAGGGGCTGATGGCTTTGTTTGCAAACATCGAGATGCCCTTGATGCCCGTATTGGCACGCATGGAGCAGAATGGCGTGAGTATCGACACGGCAAGCCTGTCACAGACGAGTGCGCATTTCACGCACGAAATGAAACAGTTGGAGCAGGAAATCATCACCCTGGCAGGGCAACCCTTCAACATCGCCTCTCCACGTCAGGTCGGCGAGATACTATTTGACGTACTCAAGCTTGACGCAAAGGCCAAAAAGACTAAGAAAGGTCAATACACCACCAGCGAAGAAGTGCTGCAAGGTCTGCAAGGCAAACACCCCATCGTAGGCAAAATACTTGCACACAGAGGATTAAAAAAACTGCTTGGCACCTACATCGATGCCTTCCCCAAGCTCATCAACCCCGAGACTGGCCACATACACACGAGTTTCAACCAGACTGTAACCACTACGGGACGCTTGTCGAGCAGCAACCCTAACCTGCAGAACATACCCGTGCGTGACTCACTCGGCAAGGAGGTACGCAAGGCATTCATACCCGAAGCGGGGCAGGAATTCTTCAGCGCAGACTACAGCCAGATAGAGCTTCGCATCATGGCCCACCTCTCGCAAGACCCGAATCTTATCGAAGCTTTTGTGATGGGTCAAGACATTCACGCTGCGACGGCTGCCAAAATCTTCCACAAGAGTATAGACGAAGTGACAAGCGACGAACGACGACGTGCCAAGACTGCGAATTTCGGCATCATTTATGGCATTAGTGCATTCGGACTTGCCGAACGCCTCGGATGCAGCAGAAGCGAAGCAAAGGAGCTTATAGACGGTTATTTCAAGACATATCCTCACGTCAAGGAATATATGAACCAGAGTATCTCCAAGGCACGCGAATGTGGCTATACCGAGACTCTCTTCGGCAGACGTTGCCAACTGCCCGACATCAATTCACACAACGCCGTAGTGCGCGGATATGCAGAGCGCAACGCCATCAACTCACCCATACAGGGTAGCGCAGCCGATATCATGAAGATAGCCATGATCAACATAGACCGCAGAATGCAGCGCGAAGATATACAGAGCCGTATGATACTGCAAGTACATGACGAACTCAACTTCAGCGTGCTCCCTGATGAGAAAGAACACTTGGAGCGACTCGTCATCGAGGAGATGCAAAATGCCGCACATCTCAGCGTCCCACTCATAGCAGACTCTGGTTGGGGCTCTAACTGGCTCGAGGCGCATTAAGCTCTAAAGGCTGTTTTTGCTTAGGAGAAAATTGAATAAAACATAAAAAATTAATGGTTTTGGTGCAAGATTCATGATTTTTTGCACAAAAATTGTAACTTTGCCCCTACATTAGAAACAGTAAGGATGAAAAAGCTACCTATATTTGCAATCTTGGTGATACTCGCGATGGTACATTCAGCCAGCGTGGCACGTATCTGCCCACATACAAGCAACTACTACGAAAAGGCTGACAGCGTGACCTCAGACAGCACCAAGAGCAAAGTTTCAAATGACACGAGTGTCAACGTGCGCACCAAGACTCTCGACACCCTTGTGGTAAAAAGCAAAGAGAAAGAGTTGCCTGTGCTCGATGCGATACGCCAAAGCATGAACAACGCTCTTGTTACCCCAAGACAAAAATCCGTCTCAGATGTCATAGGAAGCAAAGCCAATGACTACATAATGAACCCCTTCGGCTTCAAGAAAAGGCACGACGACAAGGTCAAGAAACGTACAGAAAAGAACCTGAAAAGCCTACGCACCGCCGAGTCGTACGAAGATGAGCTGACCAGAGCCATCATGGAACAATTGCTCGAGGACTCAATCAATGCTGCAAAAAATAAATAGAACGATAGGAGCTACGACCCTACGCCGTAGCTCCCAATTGTACCGTAGTATGAAGTAATTTTATTTGCTGTAAAGCTCTGTGCTAAGGTATCTCTCACCTGTATCCGGGAGAAGCACCACGATTCGCTTGCCCTTATACTCTGGCAGCTTGGCAAGGCTGAGAGCAGCATGAGCAGCCGCACCGCTTGAAATACCGACTATGAAGCCCTCGTAAGCAGACAAATCCCTACTCGTCTGCATTGCATCATCATTGCTGACCTTGATGATATCATCTATTACCTCCCGACCCAAAATATCGGGTACAAAGCCTGCTCCGATACCTTGTATCTTGTGGGGACCAGGAGCGCCACCACTCAATACAGGGCTACTCTCTGGCTCTACAGCCACCACCTTGAGATTTGGGTTCTTGGCTTTCAGCGCACGACCTACACCGGTAATGGTGCCACCCGTGCCCACTCCTGCGACAAAGACGTCTACCCTACCCTCTGTGTCGCGCCAAATTTCTTCGGCTGTAGTACGAGAATGTACCTCAGGATTGGCAGGATTGACAAACTGGCCCAAGATTACAGCCCCAGGCGTGGCTTCCTTGAGACGCTCTGCTTCAGCGATTGCACCCTTCATACCTTTGGCACCCTCAGTCAAGACCAGTTCTGCCCCTGCAGCCTTGAGCAGAAGTTGACGCTCTCGGCTCATGGTCTCGGGCATGACAATCACAGCCTTATAGCCCTTCACACGGCTTACCCAAGCTATGCCAACACCTGTATTACCACTCGTAGGCTCGATTATTGTAGCACCTGGCTTGAGCACTCCCCTCTTTTCGGCATCTTCAATCATGCCAAGAGCTATACGATCTTTCACGCTCCCTCCCGGGTTGAAATACTCAACCTTAGCCACTACCTCAGCCTCTGCACCTCGCGCAGCAGCAATCTTTGCAATCTCGACCAGCGGAGTATTACCCACCAACTCTACCAAATTCTTGTAAATCCTTGCCATAACAAAATTCCTTTTTTATAGTGTTCGTACTATATCCCTGTGCAAAGATATAACATTATCAGCAATATCACACCAAGCACCAAGATGTTTTTTCACTTAGATGCTGCAAAGTTACACCGACTTTTCACACCGTCCAAGCAAATCACAAACTAAAGAAAA
>CALZLQ010000091.1 GCA_945788385.1 uncultured Prevotellaceae bacterium | reverse complement strand
CGCCCCAACCCTCAAGGTTGTTCATGCCCCACCAAGCCGTAAAAGCAGGGCCTGCCACGAAGGCTTTGGCTTCCTCGTCGCTGTAGTTATATTTGCGCTGAGAGCCCTCCTCGAGAGTGAGGAACCTGCGCCACACCTCCTCCAGTCCAATGATCTGGAGCGGCATATTGATACCATGCAGAGCCATCCAGTCAATCTCCTGCTGCCAGCGTTTCCAAGTCCATGTCGTCATCGAATAGCCATAAGTGCAATAGTTGAGATAATAGCGATATTGCGCGTCGCAGACGTGCTGCTCCGTAGAAGAGGGTAGGGGAAGATTGCCAAGGTCAGCGTATGCCTGCCCCGCAGTCTTCTCGTTGAGAGAGTTCCATGCTATGTTGATTCTGGCATGATGATTCAAATACCAGCCAATACCAGTCGTGATGGCACTCAGGCTGTTGCCCTTGATGAGAATCTTGCCTTTCTGCTGCCCTATGACGAATTGCTCGGGAGCAGTGTCGGGAGCGGCAAAAAGCTCAATCCTAAACTTCTTGGCAGCCTGCTCTCCACCTATGCGCTTGATTAGCTCTACGGCAGCTTTGGGGCTCGCCTTAGAGCCCTTGGCCGCGCCTGCATGAGCAGGTACCACAGCGAGGATAATCGCGAGCAGAGACATGAGCATACTCTTTCTGACACGCTGGCTCAGACTGTCGTAGCTATCACTCTCCGTGGGGAGTACAGGAGGCAGATACTCTACCTGGACAGGAGCGTTGTTGGGGAACCTGCGAGTGCGAGGCCAAGCCTGGAAGGCCCCCGTGATGCGTACCGGCACGATGGGCACATTGAGCTCCTTTGAGAGTATCGCAAAGGTCTTCTTAAACTCCGACATAAACCCAGTGCGCGTGCGAGTCCCCTCAGGGAAGATGGTGAGCGTCTTGCCCTCCTGCAGCACACGCGCCATCTTGAGAATAGAATTCTTGAGATTGGCTTTCTCCATGATGATGATATTGTTATGGTTTGCCATGCTGCGGCGTATACTGCCGCGTACGTGCTCCTCCGTAGCATAGAAATAGTTTTGACGCTGCTGCTCCTTGCTCAGGCCGGAGACAACGATAGGGGCGTCCATGAAGCTTTGATGATTGGCAGCGAGGATAAAAGGCCCGGACTGAGGGATATTCTCCGTACCGATGATTTTCAGACTGTTGTGTCGGCGGATGAAACCAATCATAGCCGAACTGACAGCAGTCAGAGTCCACGACGTTTGGGGCAGGGGAGACGCAGAACTGCTCGCGTGAGCGTCGGCAAAGAGTCGGCTCCAGTCGATATTCTCCACCTCCATGCGAGTCTTGTGTTGCGCGATGTACTCGGCCATCTTGGCAATATTGGCAAACCCAGCCATCGAGTCGGCATTGACAGTGATGCCAAAAGTATTTTCGACAAAGCCCTGCAACCCCACCTTGTCGAGCGAGTCCATGGCGAGGTCAGTCTCGATATGGTCATCGGGGCGAGGCTTGATGTTCTTCTCGCCCTGTATGTAGTCACGCAGTATGCGGTACTCCTCCGTGTCAGGCTCCACGATTTTGAGTTCCGTGCCGCCACTTTCTCCATTCTTGGCAGCCTCGACAATAGCCTTGAGCTTGAAACGCTGCAGCTTGTCGAGCTTCGTGCGCGGCAAGTCACCCCTATAAATCGTGAGCGACATAATCTTTTTGTAGCCCTGAGCCTGCTGATTGTACGGCTCGAGCACCTCGCGCTTGATTTGCTGCTCGATATCCTCATCGCTCCTGTCGCGCGCCCATACAGGCTCAGGCACTATGATGGCGCGGAGCAAGTCCCCGTCCTGGGTGATGGCAGCCTCCTTTACACGGTGAGCATACTTCTCGAGCTTAAACTCAATCTCGGCAGGCTGTACGTTCTTGCCGTTCGACAAGACGATAATCTCCTTGCAACGCCCCGTGATGATGACACGCCCCGCATCATCAAAACGAGCGAGGTCGCCGGTATGGATAAAGCCCTCGGCATCGATAGTCTCTTCCGTAGCCTCAGGACGGTTATAGTAGCCAAGCATGACGTTCGGTCCCTTGGCGCAGAGCTCGCCCACGTCCGTAGTGCTGCCGTCGGGGAGCGTCTCCTTGTGAGTGTTGACCAGTTTGCACTCCACCGAAGGCAGAGGCAGCCCCACACAGCCCGGGATATAGTCACCAGGGCGCGTGAAGGCGATGATAGGAGCAGTCTCCGTCATGCCGTAGCCCTCGAGCAGCTCGAGACCGAGAGTCTTGAGCCCATACCCAATCTCGGCATCGAGAGCCGCACCGCCGCTGACACAAAACTGAATGTTGCCCCCCATCTTCCTGTGCACCTTGCCAAAGATGATACGAGAGAGAGTCCTGCTCTGCACCTTGGCACAGAGAGCAAAGAGAGCCCTCGTGATACCCTTGGCGTTAATTTGCTTCATGATGCCATTGTAGAGCGTCTGCCAAAGACGCGGCACTCCGATGAAAATCGCCACACGCCCCCTGCAGAGCGTCTCCATGATGTCAGGCCCCGACATACTCGGTGCAATCGCCACACCGCCTCCGATAGTGAGGGGAGCAATCATAGTACCCTGCAGAGGCAAGATATGATGCAAGGGAAGCAATATGAGGGCACGCCGCTCAGAGTTGAAGATCTCCACCTCCTTGCTGACACCGCGTATATTGGCGCGGAGGTTGGCAAAAGAGAGCATCACCCCCTTCGGAGCCCCCGTAGTGCCGCTCGTATAGATGATTACGGCAATCTCCCTGTCGTCGCGGTCCCAAGAGACCATAGCCGGTATTTCCGCAGGCGGAGCCTCCTGCTCATATTTGTCGATGACGAGCACCTCCACACTATGCCCCACCTCCTTGAGAGCCTCGCGCACCACAGGCTCGTTGTGAAGCGAAGTCCACACACACACTGCCCCCGAGTCGTTGAGCATATATGCCAGGTCGTGAGCATTGGACGTAGCGTCGACCGTGATTGCTATCCCCCCATTGCGCCACACCGAAAAGAAAGCGTAAATCCAACCCTCGCGGTTCTCAGAGAAGATAATCGTCTTCTTGGAGTCCTGGGGCGAAAAACTGCCCTTGTCCGACCTGGGCGTATACTGCGCAAACTGGTCAATATGCCAGAGCAGAGCCCGATATGAGACGTCACCATGCATAGTGACGATTGCTGTTTTGCCAAAATCCTTAATCATCTTGGAGTATGCTTTTTATTGTGAGATTCAGTAGAGTCAGGACTATACCCCGCCTCCTTGTGGCCAAGCGCGTGGACCTGAGGCTTGTCGTGAACCGACATAGGCCGCTTGGCGTGCAAGTCAGAGTACGCCTTAGGGATATTAGTCGTATTGATAATGATGTCCGAGGTCACAGGGCGCCCCTCATCAGTAGTGCGGTGCGAGAACAGCCACCTGTACGTTTCCGACATATAAAAGATACGCGCCGGCTGTCCGTGATTATAGCCCTTGAGCCGCGAGTATATCAGACGAGGAGTAGGCCCGGCCTTCTTCATCGCCGCCACCACAGCGTCCGAACACGCCACCGACACCGCACGATCTGCCGTGCCATGCAGTATCCACAGAGGCAGCTTGCTCAGGTTGGCATGATTCTTGGTCGTAGAGCCCCCACAGATAGCCATTGCCGCCGCAATCCTCTCAGGGTAAGCCGCCGCAAAATCCAAAGTACCGTAGCCCCCGAGACTCATGCCCAGCACATAGATACGCGTAGTGTCGATATCATGAGTCCGCGAAGCCCATTCCACGAGCTTCATCAGCTTGCGCGGGTTCCAAGCCCCCCCGGGGTTCTGCGGTGCAAGGACATAAGCCTCAACCTTACGCCCACGGTCTATCGCATCAAGAGTCCCATACTGGCGCACCCTCGCGAGATTGCGCCCACACAGACTCGCCCCGTGCAGGAAGACAACCAAAGGCATAGGCTCCCCCTTCCGTTCACTACGGGAGAGCCCCTTGTGATTAGCATGGAAAGGCCTCTTCACCGCCCCCTCCTTAGGCCTGAGCACCATTGTGTCAACCTTCTCGGCAGGAGTGTAAAGCCAAAAATGATACCCACCCTCATCCTTGTTGTGATATGCCTGCAACCTCTGGGCCGACAGCCCCTGAGGAGAAACACATGCCGCGAAGAGCAACAACGCAGCCAGCACGTCAAAAAAGTAAAATATCTTAGCCATGGTATCAAAAACATATTGTGCACACACGCAAAATTACTAATAAAAAAAGACAAATCCAAACATTTGCACGCCGATTGTCGAAATTAAGACATAGAGAGACAGCGATTTTCAGAAACTTTTCGTAAATTTGAAACGGCAACATACAGCCAAGACCAAAATATCCAAGCGCAAAGAC
>CALZLQ010000090.1 GCA_945788385.1 uncultured Prevotellaceae bacterium | reverse complement strand
CTTATTCGTAACTTTGTCCCGAATTCGTAAAATATCATAGATTATGGCAAAGAAAGCACTTTTGATGATCCTCGATGGTTGGGGATGCGGTAACAAAGGTAAGGGTGATGTGATTTTCAATACTCCTACCCCATATATTGACAGTTTGTGGCAGAACTACCCTTGCAGTCAACTCGAAGCAAGCGGTGAGAATGTAGGTCTGCCCGACGGACAGATGGGCAACTCCGAGGTGGGCCACCTCAATATTGGTGCCGGCCGTATCGTATATCAGGACCTGGTCAAGATTAACCGCGCTTGTGCCGACGGCTCTATACTGAAAAACAAAGAGATAGTCTCTGCCTACGAGTATGCAGTAAAGAACGGCAAGAATATACACCTCATGGGCCTTACCTCCAATGGTGGCGTACACTCCAGCCTCGACCATTTGTTCAAGCTCGTAGAGATAGGTAGCGAATATAAGGTCGGCAACACTTTCGTACACTGCTTTATGGACGGCCGTGACACAGACCCCCAGAGCGGCAAAGGCTTTATCGAGCAGCTCACAGCCAAGTGTGCAGAAGTGGGCAACGCAGCCATTGCAGACATCGTGGGCCGATTTTACGCAATGGACCGCGACAAGCGTTGGGAGCGCGTCAAGGTAGCCTACGACTTGATTGTATCGGGCATAGGCAAGGAGAGCGACGATATGGTAGCAGCTATGCAAGAGTCGTACGACGAGGGAGTGACCGATGAGTTTATCAAGCCCATCAAGAATACCAAGGTAGACGGCAGCATCAAGGAAGGCGATGTAGTCATATTCTTCAACTACCGCAACGATCGCGCCAAGGAGCTTACCATCGTGCTGAGTCAGCAGGATATGGAAGCCGAGGGCATGAAGACAATCCCTGGCATACAGTACTACTGCATGACCCCCTACGATGCCAGCTTCAAGAACGTACATATCCTCTTCCCCAAGGAGAATGTCGAGAACACCTTGGGCGAATACCTTGCCAGCAAGGGCTTGAAACAGCTCCACACTGCTGAGACCGAGAAGTATGCCCATGTCACCTTCTTCTTCAATGGCGGTCGCGAGACTCCATACGAGGGTGAAGACCGTATTCTGGTGGCAAGTCCCAAGGTGCAGACCTACGACCTCAAGCCTGAAATGAGCGCATTTGAGGTAAAAGACAAACTCGTGGACGCCATCGAGCAGAACAAGTATGACTTTATCGTGGTCAACTTTGCCAACGGCGACATGGTAGGTCATACTGGAGTATACGATGCCATCGAGAAAGCTGTCAAGGCTGTAGACCAATGTGTGAACGAAGTCGTCGAAACAGCCAAGAAGCTGGACTACGAGGTAATCATCATCGCAGACCATGGCAACGCTGACAACGCACTCAACCCCGACGGCAGCGTCAATACAGCTCACTCACTCAACCCCGTACCATTCATCTATGTCACTGCCAACAAGGAGGCTAAAGTGGAAAACGGCGTGCTCGCCGATGTAGCTCCATCTATCCTGCACATCATGGGCTTGGAACAGCCTGCAGAGATGACGGGCAAGTGTCTTATCAAGTGATGGACGTAAAAATAGAAGCATCGTGGCAGTCACTGCTCGCCGCAGAGTTTGACAAACCATATTTCACAAGCCTGGTACAGTTCGTTCGCAACGAGTACCAGGCTGGTGTGTGTTATCCTCCGGGCAATCTCATTTTCAATGCTTTCTGGCAGACACCACTCCACGAGGTCAAAGTCGTGATACTCGGTCAAGACCCCTATCATGGTCCGGGGCAAGCACATGGGCTGTGTTTCTCGGTGTCAGACGGGATAGCGTTTCCACCCTCGCTGCGCAATATCTTTCAGGAGATACACACTGAGACGGGGGCTCCTGTCCCCACAAGCGGCGACCTGACTCGCTGGGCACGTCAGGGAGTCTTTCTGCTCAACACTTGCCTCACCGTGCGCGAACACCAGGCCTTCAGCCATTCGGGTATGGGTTGGGAAACATTTACCGATGCCGTCATCAAGGGTATAAGCGACTCACTCTCTGGGGTAGTCTTCTTGCTTTGGGGAGCCCCTGCAGGACGCAAAGCCCAGCTAATCGATGCGTCCAAGCACTGCATCCTCACTGCAGCCCACCCCAGCCCCCTCTCGGCATATCGGGGCTTTTTCGGCTGCAATCATTTCAACCTGTGCAACTCATATCTCGCTCAATCAGGAAAGGAACCGATACAATGGTAGGTAACCGTCATTTGCCACCCATGCTTATGGTGGGTGATGTCATTGTCCACACCGACATTATCACAGAGCGTTTCTGCTGCGACATAGATGCTTGTGGCGGAGCCTGCTGTGAGGAAGGCGATGCAGGAGCCCCAGTCACTCTCGATGAAATAGCAGAGATAGAGGCCGAGCTTGACCATCTGTGGCCCCAACTGTCAGCAGGAGCACAAGCTATGATAGACAAGCAGGGAGTGGCATATCCCGACCCCGAAGGCGAGATGGTCACGACTATCGTTGCAGGGAGAGACTGTGCATTCAGAGGTTGCAAAGGCTGCCTGCTCAGGCGCGAGCCCATCAGCTGCCACCTTTATCCCATACGCGAAAAGAGCTTTGCCTCTGGTTTGGTCGGGCTCAACTATCACCGTTGGGACATCTGCAAGGCCGCCATTGCCAAGGGACGTGAGCTCGACATGCCTCTCTACGTTTTCCTCAAAGACCCCCTCATACGTCGTTTCGGGCAGGAGTGGTATGACGAGCTGCTCATCGCAGCCAAGATGATTGCAGAGGCCGAATGAGCGACATTCTGACCATAACAGGCTCCGACAATGCTGGCTGGTCCGGTCTGCAACTCGACCTCAAGACCATACTCTCCATGGGAGGCCATGCACAGACCGCCGCCACTTGCATCGTCATGCAAGACTCTCGGGGTATACGCAAGATATATGACTTTCCACCCACGCTGGTAGAAGAACAAATCGCTTGCTGCATAGGAGACGTACGTCCAGGTGTGGTCAAGGTTGGACTGGTACGCGGAGCTGAGACTGTGCGCATGGTGCGCAATCAGATTGTAGGCATTCGCTCCATGGTGCTGGCTCCAGGTATCATCTCGTCGCGCGGCGAGCACCTCGTCGATGACGACACCCTCACGGCCATACGACGCTATCTCATACCTGAGGCAGACATCCTCGTCGTACGCTGCAACGAGGCCGAACTGCTGCTCGGCTACGGCATTGACACCAACGAAGAGATGCGACACGCAGCACGCGACTTCAACCGACTCGGCGCAAAGCATATACTCATACGCGGCGGCAGGATACATGAAGGCAGAGTGACTGCCCTGCTTTGGCCCGAGGACAAGTTTTTCTCATCATACAATATCGAAGGCTGGCAGCAACACGGCGTGGGAGGAGCACTCTCCGCAGCCATTGCCATGCGCATCGCCGAGGGCGACGACATCGCTACGGCCATCGGCAATGCCCATCAGTTTATCCACTCGCAGGTAGTCTATGTAGTGCAGGGGCATGGGCAGAGTCTGCGTTCGCCAGAGATATTCAATCAGTTTATGAACCTCTTGGCCGACAACTATGCCTCGGCTCATGACGTGGCTTTCTACGCAGAGCGTATGTCCATCACCACACGCTACCTCTCGCAAGTCACTGAGAGAGTCATCGCCAAGTCGCCCAAGCGACTTATAGCAGAGTATCTCATGAACCAGGCACGGCAACTGCTGCTCAATTCGCGCCTCACGGTGCAAGAGATCTCGCACCACTTAGGATTTGCTTCGCAAGCAGCATTCAATACTTTTTTCCGCAAATACCAACACTGCACCCCCTCTGAGTTCAGAAAATTTTGAGAGACTACCCCAAATCAGCGTCGATAAAGGCAAGCAGGCGGTCTACGGCTTCGGACTCCGGGATATTTTTCTCTATGCACTGCTTGTTCTTGTAGAGTGAGATTTTGCCACGCGCAGCTCCTACATAGCCATAGTCGGCATCTGCCATTTCGCCCGGGCCATTGACTATACAGCCCATGATACCAATCTTGAGAGTCTTGTAGCGTGAGTCGCTGAGAGCACGCTGGCTGATGGCAGCCTTGATGCGGCGTATGGTATCCTGGAGGTCGTAGAGAGTACGTCCGCAGCCTGGGCAAGAGATATATTCCGTCTTGCACATCTGTACGCGGGCAGCCTGGAGTATGCTTTGAGCCACGGGGATTTCTGCCTCAGGCTCCTCGCTGAGGCTGACACGTATGGTGTCGCCTATACCGTCGAGCAGGAGAGCTCCGATGCCTACGGCACTCTTGAGGCGTCCGTCTTCGCCCTCGCCAGCCTCAGTGACTCCGAGATGCAGAGGGTAGTCCATGCCTTCCTGCTCCATCGTGGCGCAGAGCAGGCGTACGCTGTCGACCATCACCTTTGTGTTGCTCGCCTTGA
>CALZLQ010000089.1 GCA_945788385.1 uncultured Prevotellaceae bacterium | reverse complement strand
ATAGCCTTCGTCATGGGCACGGCAGTACAATGGTTGGCCCGAATGGTCTTCAGCTTCACATACCGCATAAACGGCACGAGCACGAGTGCCGACGATTTGCGAAACGACAGACAACCCGGACTCCTGTCATCATCCCTGAAGATAGGAGTCTTTGGCGGAATAGCCGTGACGAGCATCATCTGGTTCCTGCTCATCAACGGTCTGAAAAACTCCAGCTTCATGACCCCTGAAGTCAAAGAGATGATAAATCAGAACACCACACTCATCATCGTAGGCGGCACAACCTTCTTCTCCTTCGTAATGACAGTATTGAGCACATTCAAACTCCCCGTATTGAAGTTCGTCGTCCTGCTTGGTACCTTTGCCCTCGCCATGGCCTTTGCCGGCAACGACCTCGTCAATTTCGTAGGCGTGCCACTCACAGGTCTTGACGCCTACAACGACTTCACCGCCCACGGAGGCAACGATGCTTCGAGCTACATGATGACATCGCTCATGGGCAGCGCTCAGACCCCAGTCATATATCTCGTAGTGGCAGGCGTAGTAATGGTGCTCGCCCTGATTTTTTCCAAGAAAGCCCAAAACGTGGTAAAGACCTCCGTCGACCTCTCACGCCAAGACGAAGGCGACGAGATGTTCGGCTCAAGCGGTGCAGCCCGAATCCTCGTGCGCACCACCCAGAAAGCAGTCAAGAACCTCTCCGTCATCATACCACGCCCCCTAAGCCGATGGATCGACTCACGCTTCAACCAAGACGCTGCCGTACTGCCCGAAGGAGCCGCCTTCGACCAAATCCGAGCCTCTATCAACCTCGTATTGGCAGGACTGCTCGTAGCCATGGGCACAAGCATGAAACTCCCCCTCTCCACGACCTACGTCACTTTCATGGTAGCCATGGGAACATCGTTGGCAGACCGGGCATGGAGCAGAGAGAGCGCCGTATTCCGCATCACAGGCGTGCTGAGCGTAATTGGAGGCTGGTTTATCACGGCAGGAGCCGCCTTTATCGTCTGCTACCTGATTACCAACATACTGGTCTTCGGCTCATTCATAGCCATGATAGCCGCCGTAGCCATAGCCATAATACTCCTCATACGCAGCAACCTCAGATACAAAGGCGAGAGCGAGAAAAACAAGAGCGACCTGCTCTTTGCCCAGCTCTGTCGCAGCCACAACAAGATAGAGAGCTGGCAGCTACTCAAGATGCACGTCAACGAGAATACCGCCACACAAATACGCATCGCATCGGAATGCTTCCAAAAGATTACCGACGCCTTCCTCCACGAAGAGTATCGCCCGCTCAAGCAAGCCACACACGAGATAGAGACCGCCCGCAAGCAACTCAAGCGCCAACGTCGTCGCGAGATAATCGGACTGAGAAAGATAGACCCCATCCTGGCTATCGAGAAAAACACATGGTTCTTTCTCTCCAACAGCTCAATGGAGCAAATGCTCTACTGTCTGAAACGCATCAACGACCCCTGTCGCGAGCACGTCGGCAACAACTTCTCCCCAATAGATACCGAGCTCAGCTACTCGTTCGTCAGCCTGCAAAAACAAACGATGGACATCATGCACGGAGCAGAGATAGCCATACTCAACGGCCCGCTCGACATACAGCAAGCCGAAACCCTACGCCGCGAAGCCGAGACACTCCAGCGCAGCATCAACACATATCATAAAAAAGTCATCGACTCGATGCAACGCAACAACGTAAACATCGAATCGACGACCACCTATCTCAACATGCTGCAAGAGACCGCTCAAATCCTCAGCTGCCTGAGGCACACGCTCCGCGGCATGGTAAAGTTCCTGAACTAAAGTATTATCACCTTGACGCCGCTTGCGTTGATATACACGCGGCCGCGCTCAAGCCTGTGAGCCCTGGTACCATCTATGTTATAATAGGTGGTATCAGACTTTTCTGCGGCAGCACCCAGTTCGTCGATACCCGTGGGGAGCTCCTGTACCATGTAAATCTTGCTCGCGCCCTCTACGGCATCAAGATAAGCCTTGTTGGCAGACACATAGGTATTAGAGCTCAGGCTGAAACAAGCCTCGGCACCGGCATCGGTAGTAGCAGCAATGTTATACATAGTGCTACCTTTGGTGACAGGAGTCAGCTTGAGCGTGGTGCCCTTGAGCAGACCAGATTCCAAAGGTTTGCCGAAATCCTGAGGACGCAGAGAGAGCTTGTAGCTACCCTTGGCACCAGAGAGAATGACAGGAGTGCGGGCCGTGATGCTGCCCTCAGGCATTTCAGTCAATACGGCATAGTGATAATTCTGACCCTCATACTCCTCAGAGGCAATCTCGCTAATATAATAAGCCTCCAGCCCCTCAGGCATATCAAAGGCAAAAGGATAGCACACAGGCAAGAAGCCTGAAGTAGGAATGCTGACAGAATACTCATCAACGGGAGTCACAGTCCAGAGATTGTTGTTATCAGAACTGCCGCCGCCCCACGTGCCAGTCTCCGTAGCGCTATACGCATTCAGATATTGACCGCTGCCGCTCATCTCAAAGGTATAAACAGAATTATTTTCATCTACCAGACCCGCCACCCATGCAGGAGCAGAAGCCTCATCATATAGCTGAGTAGTCTTGGAGCCCGCACTACCGCCATAGTAAGCATCAGCCTGAGGATTATAGAGATAACGCTTGCCGTCATCACCCTTGCGCAATACCCACAACTGATCTACAGACTTAGTATTGGTCGCAGCACGATTAAGCCCCCAAGTCTTTACGCCATCAGGATTTACAGAACTTCCCGCAACGGAAAGCGAGTTGTTCCTGTTAAGACTCTTGATATTGTAGAAATGATTAGGAGAAAGAGTCTGAATGAGATTGTTCATATCGAAGATACGCTGGCGGGTACCATCATAGCCCACAGCCACGATATAAGCCGAAGCCTCGGACTCGTCGTCAGACGCAGGATAAAGCACCTGAGTGAAGCTATGCTCATCGTCGCTGCCCAGGCCATACATGGTGATACGCAAGAGCTCGTCCTTGGCATTATAAGTCTCAAACGCCACAGCATTCTTCACCTGAGAGTGCATCACCTTGACCTTACCATTCGCGTAAGAACAACCCGTACCCATGTTGGCAGGCACAGACAGAGGCAGGCAATCACGATAGATATGATAGTTGTGACCGTTGATATAGTTGATTTCTTCGGCAGGAGTAGTATAGCCCTTACCCTCGACGTAAGCCTTGAGCTCGTCAATCATCTTCTTGCTAATCTTGTTCCAGCCCTTAGAGTAGTCATCAATATAAGCGTTGATAGGACGCAACATACCAGCCCTCTCAAAGAAAGGCAAAAGATTGAGCTTCGCGCTGTCACAAGCCAGCTTCATCCAATTGATCTGCTGCTTGCCATTCGTATTGTACGTCGTAGTATAATTAGATGTGGTACGTATGCTCTCAATTACCATAGGGATAATGTTCGGGCTCTTGCCTGAGAGCGTCCCCCAGAGGTTGAGCTGCCAAAACGGAGAGAGCTTGACGAAATGGTCATAATGACGCCATTGTGCAGTCACGGTAGCACCCTTGTTGCCATCGTAGTCGACACTCTGCACCGTAGCGGTCTGGAACTCCTCGCCATGATAGTCAGGTCCGTCCTGCAACTGCCATGCCACGCCCTTGCGCAGACCCTCCTCAAAATAACTTTGCATACGTCCGCCACGCATACCGGAATACTCGCCCACGCCGCTTTTCTCGTCCTCGAGACGAAGATATACGTCACTTCTGCTGCTATACAGAATCTGAGCCCACGAAGCATAGATATTGTTGGTAGTCTCGCCACAGCCGCTCCACTTGAATCCATTGGCTATCTGATTGTTATGACCCCACTCATGGCCCACACCCCAGAACTCGAACTTGGCGGCATCAGGCGTCATGATATTCTTCAAGCTATTCACATTGCAATAAGCACCCACATGAGAAGCCGCCATAAATCCATACTTTGTGGCAAAGAACAACATACGATTCTTACATTGGCGTCCATACATCTCCAAGCCCATCATCTCGCGCTCTGCATCCTGCACATGCTGATAGAGAGTCATGAGCGTGTTGACATCCTCAGGGCAATACTGCTTCCAGGCACTCACGGGGTAAGCCAGCTGAGCATGCTGGCTACGCACCACGATGACACTATTGTCGCTCGGCAACTTGGCAAGCATAGCCTTCCAGTCATCATTAGTCATCGTAGCCTGGTCCCAATAACCACGCACAGGAGCGTTAATGAAGTGCACACGCACATTAGGCGCAGACTTGTAGTTGAGAGTATAGTAGTCCACAAAGACATTACCCTCACTCTCAGCCGTGATGAGGTTAAGGCCATTGCGCAAAGAGTAAGACGTATTCGTCTCATTCTCCACCCAATTCTTGATATTCAGTCCTACTCTATCCTCACCGATACCGCTCACC
>CALZLQ010000088.1 GCA_945788385.1 uncultured Prevotellaceae bacterium | reverse complement strand
AAAAAACATTTCGTATGAAAAGTATTGACGTAAAGGGTACTGTGCGTACCGCAACTGGCAAGAAGGCCACTCGTGAGATTCGTAAGACTGGGGCTATCCCTTGCAACCTCTATGGTGAGGCTCGTGGCGAGAATGGTCTTCCTGTGGCTTTGAGTTTCTCTGTCGAGGCTAAGGAGGTGCGTAACTTGGTGTACTCTCCTGACATCTATTCTGTCAACCTCAACATTGATGGCAAGGAGTGCAAGGCTGTCATGAAGGAGTTGCAGTTCCACCCTGTAACTGACCAGCTGCTCCACATTGATTTCTATGAGGTCACTGAGACTAAGCCTATCGTTATGTCTGTGCCCATCAAGCTCAATGGCTTGGCTGAGGGTGTGAAGGCTGGTGGTAAGCTTGCTGCAAGTGTGCGTAGCTTGAAGGTGAAGGCTGTATATTCCGCTATTCCTGAGAAGCTCAATATCGATGTAACCAACCTCGGTCTGGGCAAGACTATCAAGGTTGGTGAGCTTCACTTCGAGGGTCTTGAGCTTGTTACGAGCCCAAGCGTTGTGGTATGTCAGGTCAAGATGACACGTAGCGCAATGAGCGCAGCTGCTGCTGCCAAGTCTGGCAAGTAGTCTTAGCACCTTACGAAAAAGTACAGGACTATGTAACAGATGGACTGCTTGCAGATGATTCTGCTTGCAGTCCTTTCTCTTTCTTTCCTGATATGGGTATACTTAATTTTATTTCTTTGTTGTTTGGGGGTGCTGAGCCTCGGCGTGATGATATGGCAAAATTCTTGATTGTAGGACTTGGTAATATTGGCGATGAATATGTGGGTACGCGCCATAATATTGGTTTTCGCATAGTCAATGCTCTGTGTGAGGCTCAGGGAGGGGAGTGGGCTGACCGTCGTTATGGTTTCGTGTCTAAGGTTAGGGTGAAAAACGCTGAGCTCGTCTTGCTCAAGCCGAGTACTTATATGAACCTCAGCGGCAATGCGGTGCGGTATTGGATGAATGAGGAGAGGATTGACCTTGAGAGGGTTCTGGTCATCGTTGATGACCTCTCGTTGCCTGTGGGGACCATACGTATGAAACCGAGCGGCAGTGATGCGGGGCATAATGGTTTGAAGCATATCGCACAGATGCTGGGGACGGAGAGGTATTCCAGACTGAAATTCGGTATTGGCAATGATTTCCCGCGTGGTGCTCAGGTGGATTTTGTCTTGGGTAAGTTCAGCCCCGACGATGAGAAAATTATATCTGAAAAGCTCCTGGTATGTGCTGATGCTGTCAAGGCGTTTGCTCTGAGTGGATTGCAGTTTGCTATGAATCACTACAATGGAAAATAAGTCTCCTCTTACTTCTGCTCGTGAAGCTCGTTTGGACAAATGGCTCTGGGCTGCGCGTATCTACAAGACTCGTACCATTGCTGCTGAGGCGTGCAAGAGGGGGCAGATCAGCATGAAGGGTAGCAGTCTGAAACCTTCGCGTATGATAAAGGCTGGCGATGTGATTGACGTGCGCAAGCCTCCGATTACTTATTCTTTTAGGGTGTTGCAGCCTATTGAGCATCGTATTGGCGCAAAACTCGTGCCTGAGGTGCTCGAGAATGTTACTTCGCCCGAACAGTATGAGTTGTTGGAGATGGCGCGTATCTCTGGCTTTGTAAATCGTGCTAAGGGTACGGGACGTCCGACTAAAAAGGACCGCCGCTGTCTGGATGAGTTCCAGAGCGGAGAGCCTGAGTTTTTCGGTGATTTTGATTTTGACGACGAGGAGGATTGAGTGTGTGTGAGGTGTGAGGTCAGATTAGGTCGAGACCGCGCATCACGAGGAGGGGGTCTGTGGTGACGATGTCGCGCAGGTCGTGGGCTATTTGGCTGGCATCGCCTCCCGTCATGAATACGCGCAACTCGGGATAGTGGCTGAGGGTGTGGCGTATGTAGCCTTCCATTTCCCAACGCAGACCGTTGATGACTCCGCCGCGCATCGCGCTTGGTGTGTCGTGACCGTGTATGGGTGCCTCTCCGTTGGGGTCGAGTAGGGGTAGGGCTGCTGTGTAGTCGTGCATGGCTTTGAGACGTAGATTGATGCCTGGCGTGATAGAACCGCCGATGACTCTCCCTTCGGGGCTGATGAGATCGTATGTGACGCAGGTGCCGGCATCGATTACCAGCAGTGGTGTGTCAGGGCATTGGCTTATTGCTCCGAGGTCTGCTGCCACGCGGTCTGCTCCCATGCCTTGGGGGATGTCGTGGAGCCATTTCCCAATCTCTGGGTGATTGCTGCCGAACTCTGTGACTGCCAAGTCATGCAGGGTGCTGTATACTTCGGGGTGGGGACCTGACACGTTGCATATTACGGCGCGTGTGGCTTGCGGTATGTATTCGTGCCAGTCTTGGACGGGAGTGAGTCTTCCTTGGTTGTCACTTATGGCTGCCTTGACGCGGGTGTTGCCTATATCGAAGAGTAGTTTCATTCTTGTTATTGCTTGATGTCCTTTACTTTCACTAATGCTGATACGGCAAACGTGACGAGTGTGCATAACATTACCCATATAAAGAAGTTGGCGAATCCGTATTTGTCAGCTATATGTCCTGCTATCATTCCTGGTAGCATCATGCCGAGGGCTTGCAGGGCTGTACAGAGGCTGAAGACTGAAGTGCTCATCTCTCCTTTTGCAAAGTAAACGAGATATAGCATATAAGCTGTAAAGCCAAATCCGTAGCCAAACTGCTCTATGAATACGCAGGTGTCTATGAGCATTATGTTGTCGGGCTGTACAAGGCTGAGGTAGATGTAGACGGCGTCGGGGAGCGAAATGGCTGCTACCATGGGCCACCACCATCGTTTCAGCCCATGACGGCTGACGAGCCAGCCTGCAATGATGCCTCCGCCCAGGAGACCTGCCACGCCGAGTGTACCGTAGGCGAAGCCTACAGTGGTTGTGTCGAGCGCGAGTCCGCCTTGCTCTTTGGTGCGTAGGAGGAACGGGGCTGTCATCTTGGCCAATTGAGCCTCGGGGAGCCTGAAGAGCAGCATGAAGAGCAACGAAGGGGCGAGGTTGGGCTTGCGTAACAGGGCGCGCAATGTGGCTGCAAAGGTGTCAATGAGATTCAGTTTCGGAGGCGAGGGCTTGTGTATATGAGGTAGGGCATGACTATGCCACAGGGCGATGAAGATGACGATGACTGCGAGCAGTCCCATGGCGATGCTCCATGCCAGGGGTATGCCATATTTACCCTCAAGCATGCCTGTGATGACGACGAGACCTCCTTGGCAGAAAATACTGCCTATGCGATAGAAGGTGCTGCGCCAGCCTACGTAGAGGGCTTGTTCGCGTTCGTCAAGACGCAGGATATACAATCCGTCGGCGGCAATGTCGTGTGTGGCGCTGGCAAAGGCCATTATCCAAAAGAAGGCGAGGCTCAGCTTGAGCCATAGGGCTGTGTGGAGTGTGAGGGCAACGCCGGCGAGCGATGCTCCGATCAGGGTCTGTGTGACGAGTATCCACCATCGCTCGTTTTTGATGGAGTCAATGAGCGGACTCCATATTGGCTTGATGACCCAGGGCAGATACAGCCATGAGGTATATAGGGCAAGCTCGGTATTGCTCAGCCCCATAGTGGTATACATGACAACGGATAGCGTCATGACTGCCATATAGGGGAGTGCCTCGGCAAAATAGAGTGTGGGGACCCACTTCAGCGGTCTTGATGTTTGGGGGTGTTTGGGATAATTGGTATGAGAGTCCATGCTATTATTGAGGTGGTGGCGTTGATTATGAAAAAGGTTTTGTAGTCGAGGTGTTCTATCATACAGCCACTGGCAGCCATGGGGGTAAGCATACACATGCTGATGAGGGGGACGTAGAGGATATTGACGGTATTGCGATAGCGGTCGCCAGAGATGTAACGTATCCCTGTACGGCAGGCTCCGAGCCCAAATCCGAAGAACCACTGCGCCTGAAACGTGGCGATGCACAGCGGCATGAGGCTCTGCGGAGGGTAGTAGGTCATGAAAAGATATACGAAGGGTGAGAGTCCAAGGCTTATGGTAAAGATAAGCCTGAGTTTGTCCTGCGGCATATTGTTCATGAGCCAGCGGCTTGCTCCCATGCCTGTCAGAAAGGCTATGACTCCCACAGTACCCTGAGCGAAGCCTATCTCTTGCAATGTACAGCCGAGACCTCCCCTGCGTGGGCTGTCCATAAGGAAAATGGTGCGCGTGAAGAACAGCAGTCCCTGGGGAATTAGCATCAGCTGCAGGGCGAGTACGTGTCGCCACCACAGGGGACGCTGTCGTATGCGTTCTATGACGTGCAACTCAGCCTTGATAGAGCCGCCTACGGTATTGGTAGGGTGTTCGCGGTCATTGACAGGGCGGCGCAGTATGAGCAAATGCAGCAGCATGAAGAACAAGAATATCCCTGCGGTGATGTACACTCCGAGCGACCACGAGTAGGTGAAACGCCGTTCGCGAAAGTATATCTGGAGTATGCCTACGGCTATGATGACGAGCCCGTAGGTGAGCACTAC
>CALZLQ010000087.1 GCA_945788385.1 uncultured Prevotellaceae bacterium | reverse complement strand
ATTGCCGCCGCTCCCAGCATAGAACGCAGGGTCTATGAGGGGATTGTGGAAAGTATTGGTGACGCTACCCTGCGCGAGCGTATCTCCATTGCCCAAAGCAGTGGCGGCGATGCCCAGAGCACGTTCAGGCTCTTGATGCGTGCCGAGGCGGCTTTGGTGACGAGCGGTACCGCTACGTTGGAGACCGCTCTGATAGGTGTGCCCCAAGTAGTATGTTACTGGATGAGATGGGGTTGGCTAATGAATATCCTGCGCCGCATACTCATAAAGACCAAGTATGTGTCGCTCGTCAACCTTATCTGCGGACGCGAGGTAGTGCCTGAGCTGATTGCAGGGGGTATGAGAGTTGAGGACGTGCGCAGACAACTCAAGGACATTCTGCCCGGGGGAAAAGGGCGCGAAGCTCAAATACAAGGCTATGCCGAATTGTGGGAAAAACTCGGTGATGCGTCGGCTCCAGAAAAAGCAGCAGAAATTATCACCAGCAAATACTGAACGGTATGGAAATATTTGACAGACTGAAGAAAATGTTGAGCCTTGGCGAGGACAAGGCCATGGAGAGCGAGACAATCGCGAGTATCGTGTCGGGTGTGGATTTTAGCGGAGCAAAGCTGTGGATCCTGGTGCTTGCCATTTTTGTGGCTTCGTTAGGTCTGAATACCAACAGTACCGCGGTCATCATCGGTGCGATGCTTATATCGCCACTGATGGGACCTATCATCGGTATGGGGCTCGGCGTGGGCATAAACGACTTCATGCTGCTCAAGCGTGCTTTCAAGAACTACCTCGTGGCAACGCTCTTCAGTGTGGCTACGGCGACGCTGTACTTCCTGATTACCCCGTTTAACGAGGCGCAGAGCGAACTCCTGGCGCGTACCTCTCCCACGATATACGACGTACTGATTGCCCTGTGTGGTGGTTTGGCAGGCATTATCGCCCTGGGCAGTCTGAGCCAACGTTCGGGCAATGTGATACCCGGTGTCGCCATCGCCACGGCTCTGATGCCCCCACTCTGTACCGTAGGCTTTGGCTTGGCCACGGCGAACTGGCTTTACGCGCTCGGGGCATTGTATTTGTATCTGATAAACACTATTTTCATATCGGTAGCCACGTTTGTAGGAGTGACACTGATTATGCGCTTTCACAAGAAAGAATTCGTCGACAAGCAACGCGAGAAGCGAGTGAAGCGCACCATCATGGGCATCGCTATCATCACGATTATCCCGAGCGTGTTTATCACGCTTGGCATGGTGAAGGAGGCAATGTTCAACAACCGCTGCAAGCGTTTCTGCACGAATGTGGTCAAGGTAGAGGGAGCGCATATCATCTCGCACACCTTTGACTACAAGAACCGCAGTATGCGTGTCGTACTGCTTGGCGAAGAGGCCGACTCCGCCGCCATCAACATGATGGAGGAACGCATGGCAGACTATGGCCTGGAGGAGACGACACTGGAGATTGTGCAGGGCACGAGCAACATGAAGGCCGAGGATCTCTCAGGCAGACTGCACCTGGAGGAGAAGCAGACCCTCGCCCTGCAAAACCAAGTCATGGAATACGAAAAGACAATCCGCCAGCAGCGTGCCGAGCTCGACGCGTATGCAGGGGCCGAATCGCACGCCAAGGTACTCCTGCCCGAACTGCGCACCCTCTACCCCACCATCGAGTCCGTATCGACAGGGCGTGGCATGGTGTGCTTCAAGACCGATTCGGTATTGGCAGACAGCACAGCCCTTATCGTGAGCATTCGCAGCAAGAAGCGTTTGCCTGCAGCAGAGCAGTCAAAGGTTGAGGCCTGGCTCAGACAGCGACTCTCTGGAAGTCATGTCTATATCAACTGGTGTGACTGAGGCCATGGAGTGCTCGAGGGCATAGAGGTCGGTATCAGTGGCCTCAGGCTCGAGATTGCAAAACGTGCCCGTCAGGGTGAAAAGCCTGCAGCCCTGAGAGTCCGTGCCAGCATCGAGCCACTCGGTATGCCAGGCTCCCTTGGCCATGCGACACAGCATACTACCCTTGAGGCATTGTGTCTCGGGGAAGTTGATATTGAGACACACACCCTCTCTCAGGGGCTCACTCAGTACCCTCTCAGCCCATTGCTCCACGACCTGGACGTAGGGAGAGAAATCACATTGTTTCTTGTTGGTACGCAGGCTGTAACCTATGGCAGAAACACCCTTCATGCAAGCCTCGAACACAGCCCCCATCGTGCCGCTATAATGTATGGAGACCGAGGCATTGTCGCCGTGGTTGATACCGCTGACCACCAAGTCGGGAGTGCGCGGCAGGAGCTTTTCGAGTGCAATCTTGACGCAGTCTACGGGGGTGCCCGAGCAGGCATAGACGTCGTCCGAGATGCGTGACACCCTCACCGCCGTGGCAGGAGTGATGCTACACGCAGCACCCGAACGCGCTGCGTCGGGTGCCACGATTATTACTTTTCCTAACTTTCGCATACTGTCAGCGAGGACCTGTATGCCCTGGGCCTGATAGCCGTCGTCGTTGGTTACGAGTATTAGTTTCTGATGCATTTCTTGCCGTTTGATATGTAGATACCGCGTGGGAGCTGGCTAAATTTTCTAATTCAATCTGATACTCACCCCCACACCCACAGCCCGCGGATTGCCGTGCAGCCTGATATTACCACCCTCGTCGCGGAACGGGCGAGGATTCATTTCCTCATAGCGATAGCCCGTGATAGTAACACGCGGATTCATGACCGACCTCTTCGGAGTCAAAGGAACAATACCAGACGAGCCACCGCTCAGAGCCTGCCTGCTCAGACTGATATTCTCCCTCAACCGCTGGACACCATCATCCCCCCTCACCCCCTCAGTCTCAGGATTGTCAAGCATAGAGAGCATCACCCCCACAGTATCGCTATTGCTGAGGTCATACTCCCTCACAAACTCCTCATCCTTGAGCAACTCAGCATAAAGTTTGCGGGCATCATCAGCCCTGTCATTCTGGATATAAGCCTTGCACAACTCATAGTTGACAGGGCCCCTCGATTTCTCGTGAAACGTCACAGCAAGCGCAGCAGCCTCCTCACACCGCCCGAGATTGTGTTTCGCAGAGTACCCCTCGATCAATACCCCAGAGAAAACAGACAGAATCTTGGCCGTCTCATCATCGACAGACACAGTCCCCCCGTCCAACTTGGTACGCACATCCACCAGAAACATCTCCATCCTCTCCATCGCATTGTTCAACTCAGCCCCATCCCCCGTCTTTACAGCACTCTGGATTATCAACATGTTGAGCATACCGTTGAAATAGAGCGTCTCATTCTTAGTGTCATTGCTCAGATTGCCCCAAGCATCCAAAGCCCTGCTGCTGGCACGTATACACCTCTCATACTCATTCGCCCGCTTATACGTAGAAGCCAAAGACGCAGCCGACATATAAATCATCTTATCCTTGCCCTCAAGCTCCTCCCTCCACTCACTCCCCTCAGGCTCAGCCTCAGCCATTCTGCAAAACTGCTCATAGAAATATATACCCATCTCCACATCCTCACACAGCAACCTCCCGTCCACACCATCGCCCCCCTGCAATTGGTTTCTGTTGATTCTCACCATAGCAGCATACCACATCACCTCTATAGAGTTTTCCTTGAGATGACTATCCACTATCCCCAGAGCCTCGTCCATACACTCCTTGGCACGGACAAAATCCTTGATACCGCAAAACATATTCCCCAGATTACACAAAATCCTCACCCTGTTTTGCCAGTCAGCAGGATTGCAGCTGTCTATATGGCGCAGAGCCCACAGATAAGCCTCATATTTCTCATTGCTGTCAGGCCTGTCTTTGTAGAAATCCAAGAACGCCTCAAAGTCCGTAGTGTCGGGCCTCTCCACGGCCTCCGTTACCTGCGCCGACACCGATGCCGCACCCCACAGGCAGAGAGCCACACCCATGAGTAAACACTTGACAAAACGTGATTTCATAGTCATCATTACCATTAGAGTATTATAATTTGCGAGTCCGCCAGAGAAAAGCGAATCCCACGTCAATCCGATGCAAATATATGTAAAATCCGCGAGAGTCAATGCCGCCAGCGCAAAAAATAAGGTGTTATTTAGTTTTTTTGTTCTTCAGTCGTTTTGTTGGTTGTATTGTTGGCAGTTTTTGAGCTCTCTCAATAGATCCAACTAAATAACCAAATAACCAAGCAACAAAATAACACCCCCCAAAGGGAGGGGGGTGGCTTTATTCTGTTATAATTTCCCAATGACCGCCTTTCGTTGGCCCAACATGCTTGATGCGATTTGCTTTCTTCATCTTGTCTAACTGCTTCTTGATGCCATCTGGTGTGATGCCGATGACCTTGGCAAGTTGTTCGCGAGTAGTGAAAGGATGCTTGCGAATTTCATCAAGAATCATTTCTTGGGTACTCTTGCTCGTTTCTTGGGTACTTTCTTGGGTACTACCAGCGTTTTCTTGGGTACTTTCTTGGGTACTACCAGCGTTTTCTTGGGTAACAGTAGAATCTTCTTTCTTGTTTTCTTCCCATTTTGCACCCACAATCATGTATCTACTCTTCAACT
>CALZLQ010000086.1 GCA_945788385.1 uncultured Prevotellaceae bacterium | reverse complement strand
GCCTGATTGCCTGCATAGTTGATGAGTATGTTGTAACCTTGTTGTGCGAGTTTCACGCACACGGCTCGGCCTATTCCGCGGCTGCCGCCTGTGATTAATGCGTATTTCATTGTATAATTTGTTATTTTGTTTAGAACGTTGCTTCGAATGCAAATCGTACTCCCCATGTCTGTACGTTGGGGGCGTCGGTGTATGTGAGGCGGTGTACGTAGTCTACGCTGAAGAACTTGAAGATGTTGTGTATGCCTGCGGTTATCTCGACGTATGGTGTCCAGCGATTCATAATCTGGGTAGTGGAGATGTATTCTTGTTGCCCGGTGGCGGTGTTGGTCTGCCAATAGCCGGGGAAACGGTAGAGGTAGTCGTAGGAGTCGTCGGCGTGCATCTTGTCGTAGTTTATGCCGCTCTGCGGATTGCCGGCCTCGTTGTAGAAATCGAAGTATGGGCTCTCGGGGTCAAAACGGTAGGGGTTGTTCTTGCGTGTGAGATAGCCCCACATGAGATTGAATCCGATGGCTTCGCGCCATTTGAGCTTCTTGATGAGTGGGATACGATTGAAGATCTTGCCGTTGAGGTCCCAGCGGTACATCATGGTGAAGGTGCGGTCGTTGAGGAACTCGAAGTTGCGTATGAGCGAGAAGGTGTTGTCGCTGCGTATGTAGCTTAGGTTGGCGCGGGGGAGACATAGCAGCTGGAATGGTACGTGGTTCCACTGGAAGCTGGCGTTGTGGTATGCGTCAACGCTACCCCATGACTTGAGCCAGAAGCGTTTCTTGAAGGTAAACTCGGAATAGTTGTAAGCGGTGATGCCTTGGGCTGACGGGTCGTGGAGGAGTCCTACGGTGTGTTGGAATCCGTAGATGGGTGCTTCGCGGTTGGAGAGGAAGCGCTGGGTCTTGGTGTTGATGTATTTGACGCCAGGCTGATATGTGGCAGCGAGCTGCAGCTCGGTGTAACGTATGGTGTTGGACTTGTAGTAGTCAATGGGCTTTTGGCCTGGGAGGAGCTTGTCGCCTGGTCCTGGGGTGTAGATTAGGTCGCCGTTGGCGGTGCTGTTATATTGGCCTGAGAAGTCGTCCCAATTCTTGATAGTGTTGAAGTAGAGGTCGGCGGCACCGCGGTTGCGCTCGTGCTTGAAGTTGGCGCCGATGCGCAGACCGTTGTTGAACTCCCAGTCATACAGGAGGTTGAAGCGCTCGTAGTAGGACTGAAAATGGGTGATGTTCCATGAGATTGACATGAAGGCATTGTCTTTGTCGAACTCTTGGAATTTGTCAGCGGGTGACTGTATGTCATTGGTATAGCTGACTTTGAGCATGCGTATGGGGTATGCTATGATGTCTTTCTCTTTTTCGTTGAACGAGTAAGCAACGGAGAATTCTCCCTTGGGGCGTTTGTCTTTGAAACCATATTTCGCCCAGCCGCTGAGGAACCAGTGTGGATTGAAGGCTCCTGTGGTCATGGCTCCCATGCGGAGGCGGAACCCCTCGACGTAGTTGTGTCCTACGCTGGAGAAGAAAGGACCGATGACGACTTTGCTCGGCTTGTTGGGATTGGTGCTGGTCTCAAGATAGTTGTCGAGTATGACGCGCATTCCGTAGATGATGGCTTTGACGACTGGACGGTCGACAAATTTTTTCTTCATCTCGGCTACGTCTGCCTGAGCCTGAGACAAGGTGTCAGGGCGAGATTCTACCCAAAAGTCCTTGCTGCGGTTCTTGGCTCCCTTTTCGTATCTTTCTTCGCCGAGGAACTCAATCTCGGTGTCAGGAATAGGGTCGAACGTCCAGTTGCTGTAGCTGACGTTGTGGTCGACGAATATGTCTTTGATGTAGCTGGTGAGCTTGAGCTGCATCATCATACGGTTCTTGCTGCAAATCTGCTCACCGCTCGGGAGAGAGACATATTGTTGGTCTACGTCCATCTGTTTCACAAAGTTAATGTTGCTGGCAACGGGGACTCCAAACTTGGCACGTTTCACCCTCCACGTGCTGTCGGCCATGATATAGAGGTGTCCGCTGAATCCTGCATCTTGGACGTTGGCTGGTGAGAATGCTATCTTGTAGCACTTGTCACCGTCTTCGTAGACGCTGTCAACGATGCTGTAGTGGTAGAACCTGATGGCAGTATTGCCTCCGATGGGGCTGATGAAGTTATGCTGGAGTACGACAATTTCATCCTTATATATATCAATGTCTTTGAGGTTGTCCTTGAATTTGCTCTCGAGGAATTCTCCTGCTGACAGCACATCGAGCAGGCTCTCAGCATGATGTCCATGTACTATACTCTTGTTCTTGTCATCGCTTTTGCGATAGAGCTCAGTCGTAGATTTTTCCTCGATGGATATGGGCACGATGACTTTGCCAGTCTCAGGGCAGGTTTCAGCATAGTCGGCCAGGAACTTCTTCTTGCTGAGAGTTTCGTCCTGTTCGAGTTTCTGTGGGTTGAAGTCATTGAGGGCTATCATCGTACGGGCATACTTGTTGAAGGTCACAAAGTCGTTGTTGCGCATATCGCACGCCTTCTTGGCAGCGATGACCTTCTGCATCATTTCTACTGCGGGGTTGCCCTTTCGTGTATATTTCTTCTTTTTGGCCTCGACCACCACTTCGGTCATCATGGCAGACTCGGGCTTGAGACGTATGTTGATGCTCTGTGGTTTGCGTACGTTGACCTTCTCGTCGTTGAAGCCGAAGCAATGAAACACAAGTGTGCCTTGGCGGTATCGTATGCGGTAGGTACCAGTTTCGCCGACCCTCACTTTTGCAGAGGGATTTTCCGCGAACCACACGGTCGCTCCGACGAGTGGCAGACCATCATCATCAGCTATGACTTTACCTGTAATGTATTGGGCGTACGCTGGTATGAGAGACAGCGTTGCTGCGATGTATAAAAATAGTCTCTTGGCCATAAGTGATAGTCTTAAATGTTCAGTCTTGTATGGCACGGATGGTAAATCCGGCAGTCATGGTTACTCCCTGCAGGCCGTGGAGCATGAGGCTCTGGCCCGTCATGTATAGGTTTGGCACTGGAGTGCGTGGCGACACGATGGTAGTGAGAGGGCTTGCATAGTCCTTGCGAAACCCGAATGCGCTGCCACAGGGTGTGCCGTTATAGTCGCGATATGTGAGTGGAGTGCTTGACCACTCCTTTTGGATAATCTCCTCCAGATTGGGTATTGCAGTCGAAGCAAGTCGTATGCAGGCTTGCGCTACCTCCTGCTTCATCTGCTTGTATGCCTTGGGGCGGTGACCGATTTTACTCTCTTGCCATGGCATGACGGCATCCCATGTCATCGGGGTGAGAATGTCAATATTGTCGGTATATTCGCCCGAAGAAGGGATTCTGCAACTTATCATTATACCCTCGACAGAGTGGGATTCGCCCACGGCCATATCCCAGCAGTTGTCGTGGGCAAACACGAGCTTGTTGTGGTTGAAATATTTGAGTGAGCGTGGTTTGAGTTTAAGCTGGAGAGTGAAAATCCCAGCGGTATTGTCCTGTGCCTCCATGCGGCGGCGGAAAATGTTCTTCATCAGGCGGCTTTGTCTGAGCAGATGAATTGTCTGCACAGGATGAGTGTCGCTGACGAAAACCGAAGCCTCATACTCTGACGAGTCGGCACACACGGCTCTTGTCACCCGTCCGTCCTCCTCGATGAGTTCCGTCACCTCCTTGCCAGTCAGCACCTCGCCCCCATTGTCAACAATTTGGCTCACGAGACGATTGACAATGAGGTTGCCGTCACCCTTCAGGCGCCAGCTGCTTTCGATAAACGGAGCTATGCCATGGACGAAGGTAAAGAGCGGCAGACTCTCCTTGCGCAGCTCCATCTTGCATGTAGCAGGAGCTGAGAGTACCTGTATCAGCAGCTCATCGGTGAAGATGGAGTGCAGATAGTCCCAGGCATTCGTCTTCTGCATAAACTCCTCGTCGTCGGAGAGTAGCAGACGCCTGTATTGTTCGAGACCATCTTCTTCATGTGGGAAATGACACTTCATCTTGTGGATAAACGCATCGATACCCTGACACCAGCAGAACTTCCCGCTCGGGAAGATTATCTCTTCGAAGCAGTCTTCGTCCATACGCTGCCACGGCAACTGCATAAGCCCGAGGCTCTCAAAGGCTATGCGTAGCGATTCCCTCTCTCCCAAGCCCCCGACATAGTGCAGCCCAGTGTCGAGATGTGTCGTGCCACGCCGGAAACTCTGCATGCACCCTCCGGCCTGGCGTTGTTTCTCAAGTACGAGCACACGCTTGCCATCCTTGGCAAGCATCAGGGCGACCTCGAGACCGCCGAGACCAGAACCGATTATGATAGCATCATATTTCACGCCAGCGTCCCTTTGAGTATCATGTATGTCTGCTTGTCGTCAGATATGGTAGACTGTATGCCATACTCACCATCCTTTTCAGTGAGGGCAATGGTGATGTCTACCTCAGGACACACTTGTGGAGTGGCAATGGCGGTGAGACGACATTGTCTGATGGCAGAGTAGCGAAGCTCTCTACCGAGGAGCATCGACGCACACTCCTTGATAGTCTCGATATTGCAAACGCCCGGACAGATAGGTTCGCCTG
>CALZLQ010000085.1 GCA_945788385.1 uncultured Prevotellaceae bacterium | reverse complement strand
AGCCCTGCCCGTCAAGATAACGACGCACCTCAAAAGCAAACTTGTGACGCAGTTCCAGATTCCTGCGCACCACCGCGCGACGCAAATCCAGATAGCGATACTTCATACGAATGTCATCGCCACCATCACTCTGCTCCTCAATAGTAAAGGGAGGAGTGAGAGACTCATTCACGATATTGAGTTCGTGCACTATAATCTCGATATCACCAGTAGGGAGATTTTTGTTTTTTGAATAACGCTCAGCCACAACACCCGTAGCCTGGACGACATATTCGCGACCAAGTCTGGCAGCAGTCTGCTTGAGCTCCTCACTCGCCTCCTCATTGAAAGCAAGCTGAGTGATACCATAGCGGTCACGCAAATCCACAAACGTCAAGGCACCGAGATTATGAATGCTCTGTACCCAACCAGCGAGAGTGACCGTCTCGCCCTGATTAGCGAGTCGCAACTCGCCACAAGTCTTACTACGATACATTATAGATATATAAGAAGTATATTATAAAAATTCCAAACACATCCTCCCCCCTCACGTGAGTTCCTCAATCTCGCCAGGCTGCTTGCGTCGCAACACATCAATCTGGAAGTCCACGTTAGCAATCAAGCCATAGTCGCGCAACACCATGTAATAAGTCTTGCGAGCAAGCTCAGGGTGATTATTCTCCTCCGAGAGATGACACAGCCACACCTTCTTCAGGCGCGGAGAAGCATGCTCGGCAATAAGTCTCGCACCTTCACGATTGGAAAGATGCCCCCTATCACTTCTGATACGCCCCTTGAGATGAGCAGGGTACGGCCCCATCATCAGCATATCCTCATCATGATTAGCCTCAAGCACAATATAGTCAGCATCAGAAATCTGAGCCATAATCTCAGGAGTAGCATGCCCCACATCGGTCACAATCACAAACACAAGCTCAGGAGTCTCGATACGATAACCCACACAATCCGAACTGTCATGCGGCACCTCGAAAGCAGTCACACACAAGTCACCGATACAGACACGCTGATTTTTCGCAATGACACGCGCATGAGAAGCAGGAATCGTCGTCGTCACAGAATAGTTATGCCGAATACCAAGGTGAACCAACTCCGTAGCATAAATATCCAGATTATAGTCAGCTGCCAACGTCCCCACAGACTTGATATGGTCAGCGTGATCATGAGTGATAAAGACCGCATCAATACTGTCAAGCCGAATCCCCTTATCCTTGAGATGACGTTTGAGAGCGCGCACGCTGATACCGGCATCCACCAGAATCTGAGTGTCGCCGCAAGAGAGATAATAGCAATTGCCGCTGCTACCACTACCTAAAGAAACGAATTTGACCATACGAGCACCTCCTACCATACGATTAGCAAAGATTAGACAACCATACCACTATTGCTTGATACGGGCATAATAGATATGAAGGTCAGTACCACGCACCAACCGCGCACTCGACAGCGAGAAATCATGCTCCACCGAAGTAACAGAGCCCGAATTCTGGTCAGCCTTGACCGCAACAGGCACTATCATCACCTCGTCCCATCTGTCACTCAGCTCCGCCACAGGAGAGACATACCCCTGCTCCCCGGGCCAACGAGACATCGAATCACGATACTTATCCCTCAGCCGAGTCACAAGCGGAGCAATATTAGTAAACTCATACGCATTATATGTCTGAGAATACGAAGCAAGGAAAGAGGTAATATTGTCAGGCAACTTGTTGTCTCTAAAAAACTCGACATACTCATCTGCAGGCAAAAGCAAGAGATAGTTAGGATAGTCGAAATAACTCTCGCCCTGCGCAATGCTGACATAACGCTGCAATATAAACTCCACCCTGCTGATGCTGTCGTTGACATGCTCCCCCCCGAAAATTTCAGGCAGAGGCAGCGACATCGCAGTATATATACCAGCAGGAGTCTTCACACGAGTCTCCGTATCCGAACCCATACTCAGAAGCCCAGCCAGCCCCTCATGCTCAATACACGAAGTCTGTATCACCTCCTTCGTCCCGGGGAAGTTCGAATGCACCCTCTTGACAGAGCCATCATCCGCCCTACTCTTGTAGCACACATACAGCCCACACGTAAACACATTAATCATAAAGCCCTCGCCATTCTCCACCTTCACAAGCACTCCGGGAAAGACATCACGCGCGAAATGGTAAGAATCAGCAAAAGCCGAAGGATTATTATAATACGCAGCCACAATCCTGTCCCCGACCCCCTTGTCAAGATACACACTCACCGAAGGATATGTCGAAGCCCCCGAATCGTCAGGGTCGACACCCCCCACGCCATCATACAGCGAGACAGCCTGCGAGCCAAGCAACGCCCCCTTCATCCCGTCAAGGTCAGCATCAGTGTAATAAGTCACGCCCTCGACCAGCGACTGAGGCTTCAACTCATAGACCGAAACCTTGAGAGGAGCAGACTTGTCGCCATAATACTCCGAGAAGAAAAACTTCATGTAGACCGAGTCACACACAGGATTACCCAAAGCATCACGACTCAAGAAGTCATCCTTGGCAGGAAACAAATCATAATCCTCCACCACAGCAAGCTGAGAAGCAAAGGAACTACGAATGGCAGTCTTCGTCTCAGGGTCATACACACAACCCAGATAAGGCATCGACGAATTCGCCTTGACGTCAGACATCACATCAGACCAAGTATCAGCATACGCCGTCCCCTGCGAGAAGTCCACCTTCTCATTGTCAGGAAACACACCCACCGTACCCGTATCCTCCGAACACGACACCAAAGCAAAGACCGCCAGAACACAAAGATAAATATATCTACGCATCAGAATCAAATCAAATTAGAATCAAGTCAAATTAGAATCAGAACAAGAAGTCATCATCATCATCATCCTTCTTGGGACGCTTCATCACAGCCTCGTGCCACAACTGGTCATACAGCCCGACGGGAATCTTCGACACATCCTTCACGTCAATCACCACATAAGGCTTGCCCATCTCCTTGGCCATACGCTCAAACTGCTCATCATGCTCCGTCAGCACCACCCCGTCCGACATATACATACCGATACGGTTGAGGTCCGAGAAAGACTCCATTTTGCCAAGCGTGGCCACAGCATCCCTGTTAGCCTCGCGATACCTGACCACCCCTGCAAAGTTGCGCGGCAACACAGCATTCTCAGCCTCCGACACACAAGTAGGAGTAAAGATGATACGACTCTCGCGGAAACTCGGCTCATCATAATATGCCAACTTCAAGAGATAAGGAGCCAGAGCCGACATGATACCCGTGCAATGAATCACCTCAGGCACCCAGCGCAACTTCTTGACAGTCTCCAGAGTGCCACGAGCGAAAAACATAGCACGCTCCACATTGTCCTTGTAAGGCCTCCCATCCTTGTTGAGAAAGAACAGGCGGTTCTTCATGTAGTCATCATTATCGATGAAATAAATCTGCAACCTCGTGGCAAGAATACTCGCCACCTTGATAATCAACTGATGGTCAGTATCATCAATGATGAGATTCATACCAGAAAGGCGAATCACCTCATGCAGCTGGTTACGGCGCTCATTGATAGGCCCCCACTTAGGCATGAAGATCCGAACCTCACGCCCATACTCCTGCACCCCCTGAATCAAGTTGCGATTCAAAGTAGCAAACTCGCTGTCAGCAATATAAGGTTCGACCTCCTGACTGATATACAGAATCTTTTTAGCCTTTTCCATCACGTATAAGTTGACTTTTCAATGCAAAAATATAAAAAAATAACGACAAAACGCAATATCCACCTTACAGAAAACCCCTAAAATCACATTTTGAGTGTATTTTTAACAAAAATATTTCATAGTCTCAATAATAATACGTTACTTTGCGCAGTTTTTTTAAGCAAAACACGAAAAATGCAACTAATCCATAGCATCACAGATTTGCAAGACACCCTTGCACAAGCAAGGAACACAGGAAAAACGATAGGTTTTGTCCCCACCATGGGAGCCCTGCACGAAGGACACGCCTCACTCGTGAGACAATCATACAAAGAAAACGACATCACCGTCGTCAGCATTTTCCTCAACCCCACCCAGTTCAACGATCCCAAAGACCTCCAACGCTACCCACGCACCCTCGAAGCAGACTGCCAGCTACTCGAGCAATGCGGAGCTGACATAGCATTCGCCCCCAGCGTAGAGGAAATGTATCCAGAGCCCGACACCCGCACATTCTCCTATCCCCCCACCGACACCGTCATGGAAGGAGCACGCCGTCCCGGCCACTTCAACGGAGTATGCCAAATCGTCAGCAAGCTCTTCGATGCAGTCCAGCCCGACCGCGCCTACTTCGGAGAGAAAGACTACCAGCAGATAGCCGTCATCAGACGCATGACAGCCCACTTAGGCCTCAACATAGAGATTATCCCCTGCCCCGTAGTCCGCGAAGACAGCGGCCTCGCCATGAGTAGCCGCAACACCCTCCTCACCCCCGAAGAGAAAGCCATAGCCCCCAACATCTACCACATCCTCAGCCAGAGCAAGCAGCTCGGCAAGACAGTAGAAGAGACCAGGCAATGGGTCATCGACAACATCAACGCCATACCAGGCCTCGAAGTCGAATACTACAGCATCGTCGACGGCGACACCCTCGCCGAAGTCCAAGACTGGGCCCAAGCCCCAAGCATAGTAGGCTGCATCACCGTCTACTGCGGAGCCACCCCCATACGACTCATCGACCACATAAGATACCGTTAAACCCACCCCCACAACACACTACAACAACGATGATCATAGAAGTATTGAAAAGCAAGCTCCACTGCGTCCAAGTCACCGA
>CALZLQ010000084.1 GCA_945788385.1 uncultured Prevotellaceae bacterium | reverse complement strand
GAAAAGCAAATAAAAGCGAACTTTCATTTGCTTTTCCTCTCACTTATTCGTAACTTTGCCAGCAAATGAGAATAGATATTGTTACTGTCATACCTGAGTTGCTCCAGAATTTTACTACTGAGAGCATCGTCGGACGGGGTCAGAAGAAGGGCTTGGTGGAGATTCATGTGCATAACTTGCGCGACTATACTACCAACAAGTGGAGACGTGTGGATGATTATCCTTTTGGTGGATTTGCTGGCATGGTGATGCAGTGTGAGCCTATCGACAGGTGTATCTCGCAGCTCATGAGTGAGCGTCATTATGATGAGGTCATCTTTACTACTCCTGACGGGGAGAGGTTTGATCAGCCTATGGCTAACGAGCTTTCTCTCAAGGAGAATATCATAATCCTTTGTGGGCATTACAAGGGGATTGATTATCGTGTGCGCGAACAGCTTGTGACTAAGGAGGTGAGCATTGGTGACTTTGTGCTGACGGGGGGTGAGTTGGCTGCTGCTGTGATGACTGATGCTATCGTGCGTATCATTCCGGGGGTGATCGGGGATGAGCAGTCGGCTCTGTCTGACTCTTTTCAGGATAATCTGCTGGCTGCTCCTGTGTATACTCGACCTAAGGAGTATATTGATGTCAGGGGAAGGAGTTGGGGCGAGGTGCCTGAGATTCTTCTCTCTGGTCATGATGCTAAGATTAGGGAGTGGGAGTTGGAGCAGTCTTTGGCCAGAACGAAGCGGTTGAGACCTGATCTTTTATGAACATTAGTAGTTGTTGAGGAATGAAGAATCTTTATATCATAGCTGGTTGTAATGGCGCTGGCAAGACTACGGCAAGCTATACGGTGCTGCCTGAGATGCTGGGGTGTCGCGAATTTGTGAATGCTGATGAGATTGCTCGTGGATTATCGCCTTTCAACCCTGAGTCTGTGGCGATTCAGGCGGGGCGCTTGATGATCGAGCGTGTGATTACGCTTATGAAGGAGGGGGCTGATTTTGCTTTTGAAACTACGTTGGCTACGCGCTCGTATGTGAAGCTTATCAAGAAGGCTCAATCTGTGGGCTATAGGGTCACGCTTTTGTTTTTCTCTCTGCCTACTCCCGAACAGGCCGTGCAGCGTGTGGCACGACGTGTGAGTCAGGGTGGTCACAATATCCCTCTTGATGTGATTTATCGCAGGTATGAGGCTGGGCTGAAGAATTTCTTCCAGCTTTATATGCCTATAGTGGATTTCTGGTCGTTGTATGACAATAATTCCTGTCCTACTTTCCGCATAGCGAGTGGGTGGCGCAGGGGGAATGGACCTGAGGATGTCCATACTGAGATTGTTGATGCTCAGCGTTTCATGGAGATGCAGAAGGAGTATTCCGAGCCTGCTACGTTTGACATAAAGGATGGGCCAAATGAGTAAGAAGGATTTTTCGTCTGACAGCGAGATGCGCCACCTGATGCGCACTATCGACAATGGTGTCGTTTTGGCTCAAAGGCGACTTGTGGAGCGTGCGAAGCGTGAGGGGTTTACTCTCGTAGTATGCCCTGACGGACGTAATGTTGTCGAGATAGACCCTGAGTCTGTTGTGTTTTAGTTTTAGATTTGAGGTTCTGGTATTTCGCGACCTTGACAGTAGCGTCTGACTATTTGCCTGTCGTCTGCGAGGTATACGCATCGCTCTACGCGTTGTAGGGGGCTGTATTGTTTGTCCCAACCGCTGAGGGCTGAGTCGTCGATGACAAGGGCGTCGAAGGCGTAGCCTGGCTCAAAACTTCCTACTTTGCCGAAGAGGCTGCCGCCGACTTTGGTGGCGGCATGAAATGCTTCGCTGAGTGTGAGGTAGGGCATTTGTTTGTCTGTGAATGCCCACTTCAGTTTGCTCATCTGTATGGCGTATTGTATGACTCGAAACATGCTGAGCTGGTGTCCTCCTGAGACGTCGCTACCGAGTGCTACTCTGATGCCTTGGTCTATGAATTGGCGTACTGGGGCTATGCCTGAGCCTAAATTGACGTTTGATGTGGGGCAGTGTATTATCATGACGTGACGTTGGCGGAGTAGCTGCAGCTCCTCGCCTTGGCTGTAGCAGCAATGTGCCATGATGGTGGAGCTATCGCTCATAAGGCCGTATTTGTCGTAGACGTGGGCGTAGGATGGGCTCT
The DNA here is from genome assembly GCA_945788385.1 of uncultured Prevotellaceae bacterium. Classification (GTDB taxonomy): domain Bacteria; phylum Bacteroidota; class Bacteroidia; order Bacteroidales; family Bacteroidaceae; genus Physcousia. Next base: position 2,660 of record CALZLQ010000084.1, on the reverse strand, counting down.
CGGGCTCAAGCTGGGCAACCCATGCTATCTCGCTCTTGTTTTCGCTCAGATGGGATTGTACGGGGAGGTGGTGTTCTTGTGCTACTTTGCCCATGATGCTCAGCATCGTGGGGGTACAGGCTGGGACGAAGCGTGGCGTGACTATGGTGGAGACGAGGGGCATAGACTTTGTGTGGTGTATGAGGTCTATGATTTGTGCTTCAATGGTATTTGCTTCGTTGCGGAGTTCTTGGGGGCAGTTTCTGTCCATTCCTACAAGACCGATATATGCTCCCATTCCTGCTCTGTCGAACAGGGTGGCAAGTAGCTTTGTCGCTTCGGGGTGTATCGTGGCGAAGACGGCGGCGCGCATGGTGCCGTTTTTCCAAAGATTGTATACGAATCTGGAGTATATGCTTTGGGCGTAATCTGGATCTGAGAATTTGCTTTCTTCGGGGAATGTGTATGTGTTGAGCCATGGCAGGAGTTCCAAATCGAGTGCCATGCCTTGATTGCGATACTGCGGAGCGTGTACGTGTAGGTCGTTCATTGCTGGTATGACGTACTCGCCTGCTCCGCTGCATAGCTCTACTACTGGGGCATTTTCGTAGCCTGGGGGTATGTGTGTGCCTACGTGGCTTATCACACCCTTGTCGTCTACGATTACGTAGCCTTGCTCGAGGCTTTCAAATTGCTTCGGTGATGACGTCCATACGAAATTGCCTTTGTATATGGTCATGGTTTATTCGGCTACTCCTATGATTTCCTTGATGTCTGCGATGCCGTGGCTGTCGAGCCATTCGTTTATACTGTTGGCGACTTTGACTGAAATCTGTGGGTCAACAAAGTTGGCTGTGCCGATCTCTATGGCTCGGGCTCCTGCCATGATGAACTCGATGGCGTCTTCTGCGCTGCTTATGCCGCCCAGACCTATCACGGGTATGTTTACGGCTCTGGCTACTTGGTAGACCATGCGTAGGGCTACTGGCTTGACGCAGGGGCCGCTGAGACCTCCTGTGCCGATGGAGAGTACTCGCTTGCGCTTCTCGATGTCGATGGCTGTACCCATGAGGGTGTTGATGAGACTTACAGAGTCTGCGCCTTCGGCTTCGACGGCCTTGGCGATGGAGCATATATCGGTGACGTTGGGGGATAGTTTTACTATGAGTGTCTTGGTGTAGGCTTTGCGCACGGCTTTAACTACGCTTGCTGCGCCTTCTGTGCTTACTCCGAAGGCCATGCCTCCGTCGTGTACGTTGGGGCACGAAATGTTGAGTTCTATAGCGTGTATGTCTGTGAGGGTGTCTATACACTCTGCACAGCGTGCGTAGTCTTCGGGGCTTGAGCCTGAGACGTTGACTATCATCTGGGTGTCAATATGGCGTATCTTGGGGTATATTGTTTCGCAGAAGTAGCGTACACCTTTGTTCTGCAGACCGACGCAGTTCATCATGCCTGAGGCTGTCTCTGCCATGCGTGGATAGTCGTTGCCCTGACGGGGATTGAAGGTGGTACCTTTGACTATGATTCCGCCTATCTGTGTGAGGTCTACGAGGTCTGCGAACTCTATTCCGTAGCCGAATGTACCGCTCGCTGTCATGACGGGGTTTTTGAGTTGTAGCGCGCCTATGTTTGTATTTAGTATTGCCATTTGTTTGGGTGTTTTGTCGTTTTGTGGTTTGATTAGGGGTTCTGATGCCTATGCTTTGGGGTAAGGTCGCTTGGCTTATTCCCAGTTTAGTTCGTTCACATCGAATACTGGTCCTTCGGTACATACGCAGACGTTGCCCTTGACTGTCTTTTCTACGCAGCATAGGCAGGCTCCGAGTCCGCAGGCCATCATGTTTTCGAGCGAGACTTCACATGGTATGCCTTTCTGCTTTGCATAGCGTGCTACGGCTTTCATCATGGGCGAGGGACCGCAAACACTGATTCGGTCAAAGTTTTCTTTCTCGAGTATGGAATGTTGGGTTACGAACCCTTTCTCTCCGCGAGTGCCGTCTTCGGTAGTGACGTAGACATCGCCGAGGGCTTCAAACTCGTCGACACGGAGCAGGTATGATGCGGAGCGTGCGCCAAGGAGGAATGATGGGCGAGCTCCCATTTTGAGCATCTCTCGACCCAGATATAGCAGTGGTGCGGTACCTACTCCTCCTCCGACGAGGAGATGACGGGATTGGGGGCTGCATGGCATGGAGAAACCGTTGCCTAAGGGGAGCAGGGCATTGAGATTATCGCCTGCTTCCAGACGGGAGAGTGCCTTTGTGCCATCGCCGACGAGCTGGATAAGAAACGAGATTTCGTTATGTGAAACATCGAGATCGTGGATGCTGATAGGGCGGCGCAGGTATGTGTCTTTGCTGCCATCAACGCGCAGTTGTGCGAACTGTCCGGGCATCATGGGAGGCAGGGCGTTGTGCTCGTCGGTACACACTATGAGTACGAAATTGCCTCCGAGGACTTGCTTTTTGACTACTTTTAGGTCGAGAATATGCTTTTTGAGTGCCATTCTGTATGTGTTTAAATTCTTATTTCACATTAATTATATAGTGTTTCTCTGTGTAAAGGTACAAAAAAGATATAAAAAAAGCGCCATTTTAGACGCTATTTTGAGAAGGATTCGTAGGTTCCGTCGTCAAAAAACACACGGATTTCAACTATCTTTCTTTGCGGTTTGTCAA
>CALZLQ010000083.1 GCA_945788385.1 uncultured Prevotellaceae bacterium | reverse complement strand
GTTGAGCGAAAGGACCACGAAACTTGTTTCGCTTGGCTTGTCCAAGAACTTAGAGTTTACCTCAAACTTGTATTCGAACTCGCGTTATCCGTCTGAGAAAGATATGGTTTGTTGTCATCTACAGCGACAGCGACCCTGATGAGGTCGCTGTCGTCGCGATGTTCTGTACCTGTGTGTCGCAGGTGCAGTTTATACTTTGGGCAATTTGCTGAGCGATGCGGCGATGTCTTCGTCTGTCGGGATATAGTCGCGCATCTCGCCGTCGTTGTAGCGCTGATAGGCTATCATGTCGAAGTAGCCTGTGCCTGTCAGTCCGAACAGGATGGTCTTCTGCTCTCCTGTCTCGCGGCATTTGATGGCTTCGTCGAGGGCTACGCGTATGGCGTGTGAACTCTCGGGTGCAGGCAGAATGCCTTCGATTTTTGCGAAATATTCCGCAGCTTCAAATACCGAGGTCTGCTCCACGGCTCGTGCTTCCATGAGACCCTGATCATACAGCTCGCTGAGTGTGGGGCTCATGCCGTGGTATCTGAGACCTCCTGCATGGTTGGCTGAAGGTATGAAGCTGCTGCCGAGGGTGTACATCTTGGCAAGGGGGCATACCATGCCTGTGTCGCAGAAGTCGTAGGCGTATTTGCCTCGGGTGAAGCTGGGGCATGATGCAGGCTCTACGGCGATGAATTGGTATTGTGCTTCACCGCGCAGTTGTGCGCCCATGAATGGAGAGATGAGGCCTCCGAGGTTGCTGCCTCCACCTGCACATCCTATGATGATGTCAGGCTTGATGCCGTACTTGTCCATGGCAGTCTTTGTCTCGAGGCCTATGACGCTCTGATGGAGGAGTACCTGATTGAGCACGCTGCCCAAGACGTAGCGGTAGCCTTCGTTGGTCACGGCACACTCTACGGCTTCGGATATGGCGCAGCCGAGTGAGCCTGTGCAGTCGGGGTCGTTGGCGAGTATTCTCTTGCCTACCTCAGTGGTGGCACTGGGTGACGGTGTCACTTGTGCTCCATAAGTGCGCATCACTTCGCGACGGAAGGGCTTTTGCTCGTAGCTGCATTTCACCATGAATACGTGGAGGGGAATGTCGAGGTAGGCGCATGCCATGGAGAGTGCTGTGCCCCACTGTCCTGCTCCTGTCTCAGTGGTGAGGCCTTTGAGCCCCTGCTTCTTGGCATAGTATGCTTGTGCAATGGCCGAATTGAGCTTGTGTGAGCCGCTGGTATTGTTGCCTTCAAACTTATAGTATATGTGGGCAGGCGTGCCGAGTTTCTTCTCGAGTTCGTAGGCGCGCACTAAGGGTGAGGGGCGATACATCTTGTAGAAAGAGAGTATCTCGGCAGGAATGTCGATATATGGGGTAGTATCATCGAGTTCTTGCTGCACGAGTTCTTTGCAGAAGACCTGTTCGAGCTCGGCGGCGGTCATCGGTTGCAGGGTGCCGGGATTGAGCAGTGGGGCAGGCTTCTTTTTCATGTCTGCGCGCACGTTGTAATACTGCTTGGGCATCTCTTCCTCATTGAGGTAAATCTTGTAGGGAATCTTCATAGTTGTTGATATTTTAGATTTAAACATATATTTAAAAGCAATTAAAAAAGACCTATCGTAAGTTCGACAGGTCTTTGCTTATTTATCCTTTATGTTTGGCAAAAGGTGCATAACTATCTGCTTACGATCTTTTGAATCCTAAGTAGCGCCACCACCAATATTTTCCAATCATGTTGTTCATACTGTGCAATCGGATTACTTCGCTGCCTCAAGAGATGCCTTGCGAAACTCCTTCATAGCTTTTTCAATCTCAAGGGAAGCCTTGCGAGCGCGTGCTCCTGCGGCTTTGTTACCACTCTCTGCCTGTGCGGCAGCATCTTTCTGAAATGCCTCATATGCAGTGGCAATCTTTGCAATCAACTCGTTCATTGTCGTAGCGTTTTTAATGTATTGGGTTTGGTTAACTGTACGGTTTTAGATGATTTATCCAACGCAAAGATATGAAAACACAATAAACTGACAAAGATTTTTCTCATTTTTTTTACAAAATGATGCTATTTTAGCAGTTTCTTTATGTCATTTAGCTTGTTGAGGGCTTCTAAAGGTGTCAGTGAGTTGATGTCTAAGTCGCTAATCTGACATCTTATATCATCCAATATCGGGTCGTCAAGCTGGAAGAAGTTGAGTTGTGTGCCCGTATAGGATTGTTTTTGACTGCCTGCCGTAGTGCCTTTGCCTACGTCGTCGTGTTTTTTTTCGGCTTCGAGCTGGCTGAGTATCACTGAGGCTCGATTCACTATGCATTGTGGCATGCCTGCCAGTTGTGCCACGTGGATGCCAAAGGAGTGTGCGGTGCCGCCTTTTTCGAGCTTGCGCAGGAATATTACTTGTCCGTCTTGCTCCTTGACCGATACATTATAATTGTGTATGCGTGCAAAGAGACGCTCCATATCATTCAACTCGTGGTAGTGGGTGGCAAAGAGTGTGCGTGCGTGTGCGTGACGGTTTTCGTGAATGTATTCCACGATGCTCCACGCTATGGAGATACCGTCATAGGTGCTCGTGCCTCTGCCCAACTCGTCAAATAATACAAGTGAGCGGGACGTGAGATTGTTGAGTATGCTTGCTGCCTCGGTCATCTCGACCATGAAGGTGCTCTCGCCGAGTGATATGTTGTCGGAAGCTCCTACACGGGTGAAAATCTTGTCGACATAGCCTATGTGGGCGCTTTCTGCAGGTACGAATGAGCCTATCTGTGCCATTAGGGTGATGAGCGCGGTCTGCCTCAGGAGTGCGCTCTTGCCAGCCATGTTAGGCCCCGTAATGATCATTATCTGCTCTTTGGCTGTGTCCAAGAGAATATCGTTAGGCACATAGTACTGGCCTGGTGCCATCTGTGTCTCGATGACGGGGTGGCGGCCTTGGCGTATATCGATGATTTCGCTATCGTCTACTATGGGGCGTGTGTATTTGTTTTCGCGAGCTGAGATGGCAAAGCTGAGCAGACAGTCGAGCTTGGCAATCATCATGGCATTCTGCTGTATGGCGCTCGTGAACTGACCGCTCCATTCTACGAGCTCTGCATATAGTTGAGCTTCCAATGCCAGGATGCGGTCTTCTGCGCCCATTATCTTGTCTTCGTACTCTTTGAGTTCTTGGGTGATGTAGCGTTCGGCCGATACGAGAGTCTGCTTGCGTATCCACTCTGGTGGGACAATGTCTTTGTATGTGTTGCGTACTTCGAGATAGTATCCGAAGACGTTGTTGTAGCCAATTTTCAGACTTTGGATGCCAGTGCGCTCGGCTTCGCGCTGCTGCAATTCGAGCAGGTAGGACTTGCCTCCGGTAGAAATCTGTCGAAGCTTGTCGAGCTCTTCGCTCACACCTTCGGCTATCACCCCTCCTTTGGCTAACAGCATTGGCGCGTCGGGGGCTATGGTTTTCTCTATGCGTGAGAATAGTTCGCTGCAGGGGTCTGTCTTGGCGGCAATCTCGCGCAAGTCCTCATTGTCGCTCACAGCGAGAGTCTCCTTGATATGTGATACGGATTGTAGTGCAGCCTTGAGCGACAGAAAGTCACGTGGAGTGACCCTGCCCGTATTTATGCGAGATACAATTCGCTCCAGATCACCTATATATTGCAGACGCTCTGCTACTGTTTCGCGGATTTCAGGATTGCTGTAGAGGTGTTCTACGATATTGAGGCGAGTGTTGATAAGTTTGGTGTCTTTCAGTGGGAATGCAAGCCAGCGGCTCAGTGTTCTTGCCCCCATAGGAGTTATGGTACGTGATATTACGTCCATCAGAGAGCGGCCGTCGGGATTCATGGTCTGAAAGAGTTCGAGCGAACGTATCGTAAATCCGTCCATGTGTACGTATCTTTCGTCTTCGATGCGTGAGAGCCGGAGTATATGTCCGAGACGTGTGTGCTGAGTTTGGGCGAGGTATTCCAGTATTACACCGCAAGCAGTCACCCCGCTATTCATGTGGTCTACACCGTAGCCTTTGAGACTTTTCACTCCGAAGTGTTTGAGCACCTTGGAGCGGGCGGTAGTGGGATTGAAGACCCAGTCCTGCATCTCATAGAGAGAGAATTTGTCGCCAAATGATGTGGTGAGCATCTGTCTCCTGCCACACTCGTAGAGCACTTCCTTAGGAGCGAAGCGATTTATCAGGTTTTGCACGTGTGCTATGGTGCCCTCGCTTGTGACGAACTCTCCTGTAGATATGTCCAAGAGACTAATACCACACACGCCCTTGCCGAAGTCTATGGCGCAGAGGAAATTGTTCTCTTTGTAGGAGAGCAGGTTGTCCTGCATGGCCACACCAGGAGTGACGAGCTCGGTGATGCCGCGTTTTACCAGTTTTTTTGTCAGCTTGGGGTCTTCGAGCTGGTCGCATATGGCAACGCGGCGTCCTGCTCTGATGAGCTTTGGCAGATAGGTGTCCAAGGCATGGTATGGAAATCCTGCCATCTCCAGTTGGCCAGAGCCGCCGGCTCCGTTGTTGCGCCGGGTCAGGGTGATGCCAAGTATCTGTGAGGCAATGACAGCGTCTTCTCCGTATGTCTCGTAGAAATCGCCACACCTGAAGAGCAACAGAGCGTCAGGATGCTTGCCCTTAAAGTCATAAAACTGCTGCATCATGGGAGTGAGCTTTTCCTGTGCCATAGATTTGGTATTTTGAGAGTTTGTTTACAAAGTCACGCAAAGTTATAAAAAAAGTGACAACTTGCCAAATATTTTAACACCAACGTAACAGTTATGACATCATTATGTAACAAGCATGGAGTAATTTTGCATCGTGAAAATAAAGGAAAAGTCTGGGATATATGTGCAAATATTCAATTGCCCTGTCAATCTGTTTGATAGCGGTACTGACGGCAGGAGCTCAAATTGCTCCGTATGAGATTAAGGGAA
>CALZLQ010000082.1 GCA_945788385.1 uncultured Prevotellaceae bacterium | reverse complement strand
TTTGCTTTTCCCGAACGAAAGGACCACGAAACTTGTTTCGCTTGGCTTGTCCAAGAACTTAGAGCATAGCTCAGAATTACGAAAACCTAATAATTGCAGCGCATCATACAGAAAAAGGGTCGAAGCCCCCATAGCATCCTCAAAACAAAAAACGTCCGCTCAAAAACTGTTGTTACAATAACGAAACGACTGATTTGGTATAATCCATATAATGAATAATGAATCTAATCCGTACAATCAGAAAAAGACACTCCCAAATTTCGTTTTCTCGCTAAAATGACTTAATTTTGCAGTATGAATATTTTCAAAAAGATTAGAAGGTTTATAATCTGGACGCTCGTGCTATTCTTCGTGAGCTCGATTTCGATGGTGCTGCTCTATCGTTATGTGCCAGTCTATTTTACACCGCTGATGTTTATACGCTGTGCAGAACAAGTGGGCCGCGGTGAGACTATCCGACTGAAACACCACTGGGTGGAACTTGACGATAGTGTCTCGATGTATATGCCCATAGCGGTCATGGCGAGCGAAGACCAAAGATTTCTGAAGCATTGGGGCTTTGATTTTGACGCGCTGAGAAAGGTCGTGAAGATGCGTAAGGAGGGCGACAAGCGTTTTGGGGGTAGCACCATATCCCAGCAGACTGCTAAGAATGTCTTTCTATGGCCGGCACACTCGTGGGTGAGGAAAGGTTTCGAGGCATATTTTACCGTTTTGATTGAAATATTTTGGGGCAAGCACCGCATCATGGAGGTATACCTCAATTCAATAGAGATGGGCGATGGTATATATGGTGTAGATGCCGTGGCGTGGCAACATTTCGGACGTTCTGCATCGAGGCTCACACGCGCTAACTGTGCACTGATAGCCGCCACTCTGCCCAACCCGCTACGTTTCAGCTCGAAGGAGCCTTCGGCATATATGCTGAGACGCCAATCTTGGATAATGCATCACATGAGGCCAATAGACCCCTTCCCCAAAAAGGAGGCTAACGATGCTGAAACAGAAACGAAATATTAACTTTTTGCTATCTTTGCTTTGCAATTTACCTATTTTTTGGTATCTTTGCGCTGAAAAACGCTGAAAATGTCAAGCAGGCGTTGCAATATAGCTTATGTTAGACTCCCTTTTTCGAACTCACAGATACCTGCTGGAGCACATCGAGGCTCCAGTAAGGCGTGCGTTGATGGACGAAATCAACTGGCACGACAGATTGATAGGCATCAAAGGAAGCCGCGGTGTGGGCAAGACAACGTTTCTGCTGCAATATGCCAAGGAGCATTTCCACCCCGACGACCGCAGATGTCTGTATATCAATATGAACAGCTTCTATTTTCAAGGACATAGCCTTGTAGAGTTTGCAGGTCAGTTTTACCGTAGCGGAGGTCAGGTGTTGCTCATTGACCAAGTCTTCAAACAGCCAGAATGGAGCAAGTCCCTACACGAATGCTACAACACGTACCCCATGCTCAAGATAGTATTCACGGGCAGCAGCGTGATGCGCTTGAAAGATGAAAACCCAGAGCTCAACGGTATCTGCAAGAGCTACAACCTGCGTGGTTTCTCTTTCAGAGAGTACCTCAATATGACCACGGGCTTGAAAATCAGACCCTACACACTCCGCGAAATAGAGAACCGTCACGAACGCATCGCCAAAGAAGTGACAGACAAGGTCGGCGATGTCATGAAGCATTTTCAGGCATACCTGCATCACGGATACTATCCGTTCTTTCTGGAGAAGACGAACTTCAGCGAAAACCTGCTCAAGGTGATGAACATGATGATTGAGGTCGACGTCCTGCTACTCAAGCAGATAGAGCTTAAGTATCTCGACAAAATAAAACGACTCTTTTATCTCCTTGCCATGGGAGGTACCGAGGCGCCCAATGTCAGCCAACTTGCCGCAGATATACAGACGAGCCGTGCCACGGTGATGAACTACATCAAGTATCTCAGCGATGCCCGTTTGCTCAACACCGTATATCGCAAAGATGAGATGTTCCCCAAGAAGCCTGCGCGAATCATGATGCACAATACCAACCTGATGTATGCCGTCAATCCGAGCCGCGTCAAGTCAGAGGAAATGATGGAGACTTTCTTCCAGAATGCCCTTTGGGGAAGACACGATGTCAAGATGGGCGACCGCTCATGCACGTTCCTCGTCGACAACAACTTGCGATTCCGCATACTTGAGGGCAATGTGAGACGCAAAGCCACAGACGTGATATACGTACGTACAGACATAACCTCAGGCAGCGGACTGGAGATTCCGCTGTGGCTGTATGGCCTGCTGTATTAGCCCACTAACGATGTTCTCAAAGACAACAATACGACAACTAATTCATACAACAAACGACATAAAACAACAACAACAATGGCAAAAGAAAAGAAATTTGTGACATGGGACGGCAACACCTGTGCCGGACATGTGGCATACATGTTTTCAGAGGTAGCAGCCATTTATCCCATTACTCCGTCATCACCAATGGCAGAGCACGTAGACGAATGGGCGGCACAAGGTCGCAAGAATCTCTTTGGCGACACAGTATTGGTACAAGAGATGCAGTCTGAGGCAGGCGCCGCAGGTGCTGTGCACGGTTCTCTTCAGGCCGGTGCGCTGACAAGCACTTTCACCGCCTCTCAGGGTCTGCTGCTGATGATACCTAATATGTATAAGATAGCAGGCGAGTTGCTCCCCTCAGTCTTCCACGTCAGTGCACGTACAGTAGCCACACACTCACTCTGTATCTTTGGTGACCACAGCGACGTGATGGCATGCCGTCAGACAGGTTTTGCCATGCTCGCAGAGGGCAGTGTGCAGGAAGTCATGGACTTGAGTGCAGTGGCACATCTGGCAGCCCTGGAAGCCCGTGTGCCCTTTATCAATTTCTTTGACGGTTTCCGCACCTCACACGAGTACCAGAAAGTAGAACTTATCGAAGACGACGACGTGCGCGACCTCGTTGACATGAAAGCCCTCGCAGAGTTCCGCTCACGAGCTTTGACTCCAGAGCACCCCGTAGCCAAGGGCATGGCTGAGAACCCCGAGACCTTCTTCGCACACCGCGAAAGCTGCAATCGTTACTATGACGCAGTGCCAGCCATCGTAGAGAAATACATGGCAGCCATTTCAGAGCGCACAGGCCGTAAGTATGACCTCTTCAGCTATTACGGAGCCGAGGACGCAGAAGAACTTATCATCATGATGGGCTCAGGCACAGAGGCAGCACGCGAAGCAATAGACTACGCCAACGCCAACGGAAAGAAATACGGCTTGGTATCCGTACACCTGTATCGCCCGTTCTCAGTGAAACACTTCCTGAAGGCTGTACCCGAGACCGTGAAGCGCATCGCCGTGCTCGATCGCACCAAGGAGCCCGGAGCTAACGGTGAGCCTCTGTTGCTCGACGTCAAAGACGCCTTCTACGGGAGTGGCCGCACACCAGTCATCGTAGGCGGCCGTTACGGATTGGGCAGTGCAGACGTCACACCCACCATGATTCTCGGCGTCTACGAGAACCTCGAGCTCAACGAGCCTAAAGACCACTTCACCATCGGCATCGTAGACGACCTCACCTTCACCTCCCTGCCCCAAAAAGAAGAGATGGCACTCGGCGGTGCGGGTATCTTTGAAGCTAAGTTCTTTGGTCTCGGAGCAGACGGTACCGTAGGTGCCAACAAGAACTCTGTCAAGATCATCGGCGACAATACCGACAAGTACTGTCAGGCATACTTCTCCTACGACTCAAAGAAGTCAGGAGGCTTCACCTGCTCACACCTGCGTTTTGGCGACACCCCAATACGCTCCACATACCAGATCAAGACACCAAACTTCGTGGCATGCCATGTACAGGCCTACCTGCGCATGTACGACGTATTGCGCGGTCTTCGTCCCAACGGACAGTTCCTGCTTAACACCATCTTCGAAGGCGAAGAGCTCGTCAACTTCCTTCCAAACAATGTCAAGAGATACTTCGCGCAAAACAACATCACCGTATACTACATCAACGCTACCAAGATAGCACAAGAGATAGGTCTGGGCAACCGTACCAACACCATCCTTCAGAGCGCATTCTTCCGCATCACAGAAGTCATCCCCGTAGAGTTGGCAGTAGAGCAGATGAAGAAAGCAATCGTCAAGTCATACGGCAAGAAGGGACAAGACGTAGTAGATATGAACTACGCAGCCGTAGACCGCGGCGGAGAGTACAAGACCCTCACCGTTGACCCAGAGTGGAAAAACCTCCCCGAAGACGAAGCCATCGTGCGCGACGAGCCAGCCTTCATCTCAGACCTCGTACGCCCCATCAACGCCCAGAACGGCGATTTGCTCCCCGTCAGCGCATACAAAGGCATCGAGGACGGACAGTGGAACCAAGGTACTGCCGCATACGAGAAACGAGGCGTTGCAGCCTTCGTGCCACAGTGGAACCCAGAGAACTGCATACAGTGCAACAAGTGCGCCTTCGTATGCCCCCACTCATGTATCCGCCCCTTCGTCCTCACCGACGACGAGAAAGCAAGCTTCGAAGGCCAGACCATACCAATGCTTGCACCAAAGACAATGAAAGGTATGCACTTCGTACAGCAAGTCGGAGTCAAAGACTGCCTCGGCTGCGGCAACTGCGCCGACGTATGCCCGGGCAACCCCAAGAAAGGCGGCAAGGCTCTCACCATGGTGCCATATGACGACTCCTCAGAGTCAGCAGCCAAGGAAGCCGCAAACTGGGAATACTGCGTCAAGAAAGTCAGCAACAAGCAAGACCTCGTTGACATCAAGCAGAGTCCAAAGAACGTCGGCTTCGCACAGCCATTGTTCGAATTCTCAGGCGCATGCTCAGGCTGCGGCGAGACCCCATACGTCAAGCTCATTTCCCAGCTATTCGGAGATCGCGAGATGGTAGCCAACGCCACAGGTTGCTCATCAATCTACTCAGGCTCGATCCCATCAACCCCATACACCACCAATGCAAACGGACAAGGTCCTGCATGGGCAAACTCACTCTTCGAAGACTTCTGCGAGTTCGGTTTAGGTATGGTT
>CALZLQ010000081.1 GCA_945788385.1 uncultured Prevotellaceae bacterium | reverse complement strand
GCAGCCTTCGTGTATTGCAGCACGATTGAGCCTACGGCAAGCTTTTGGGATTGCCCGGAATTTATTACCACGGCTTTCAAGCTGGAGGTAGGACATCCGCCAGGCGCACCCTTTTTCATGCTTACGGGCAACCTCTTCTCGCAGTTGACAAACGACCCTGCCCAGGTGGCACGTATGGTCAATATGATGAGTGCCCTGTTCTCTGCGCTGTGTATACTGTTTCTCTTCTGGAGTATCAGCCATTTGGCTCGCAAGCTCGTGGGTGAGGCAGGGCAGGTCAAGACGCTCGCCCAGTGTATCACGGTCGAGGCTGCTGCGCTGACGGGTGCGTTGGCATACACGTTTTCAGACACTTTCTGGTTCTCGGCCGTAGAGGGTGAGGTGTACGCCTACTCAAGCCTTTTCACAGCATTGGTCTTCTGGCTTATGCTCAAATGGGAGGAGCACGCCGACGAGCCGCACTCAGACAGATGGATTATACTCATAGCATATCTCACCGGACTTTCTATCGGTGTACACTTGCTCAATCTGCTCTGTCTTCCTGCATTGGTGCTTGTCTGGTATTATAAAAAGTACACTAATCCCAACCTCAAGGGCAGTATCATAGCCCTCTGTGGCAGCTTTGCGCTGATCGCCGCCGTGCTTTATGGCATAGTGCCCGGTATAGTCAAGGTGGGAGGTTGGTTTGAGCTTCTGTTTGTCAACGTATTCGGTTTAGGCTTCAACACTGGCATGATTGTGTATATCTTCGTGCTTATAGCCGCAGTGCTTTGGGCTGTGTGGGAGACTGCTCACGAGAGAAGCCGTTTGCGTGGCAATATCTCGTTCATCCTCTCTATAGCATTGCTCGGCATTCCGTTTATCGGACACGGCTACATGAGTATAGTCATCGGCGTACTCCTGATGCTCGCCCTCTTTTTTGGGCTCAATTATCGTGTCAGGATGCAAACCAACGAGTTGAAGCACCTTGTCTCATGCCGTCTGATGAATACTACACTGCTGTGTATGCTCATGATTATGGTAGGATACAGTTCGTATGCCGTGATTGTGATACGCTCATCAGCCAATACGCCGATGGATCAAAATTCGCCTGAGGACATCTTTACGCTTGGCAACTATCTGAGCCGCGAGCAGTATGGCGACCGCCCGCTGCTGTACGGTCAGCCCTACTCAGCCCCCGTGGCGATGAAGGTCGAGGGGCAGTATTATGTGCCAGTGAGTACACAGGGAGCTCCAGAGTACCAACGTGTAGAGAAGCACAGTGCCGACGAGCCTGACCGCTACCGCATCATTGGCCACAAGACGAACTACGTCTACACCTACAATATGCTCTTCCCACGTATGTATTCTGACCGCCACTCCAAGGCATACGAAGACTGGATGGGAGGCATCAAGGGTAAGCAGATCAGTGTGGAGCGCGCCGGCGAGACGAGTACTATCAAGGTCCCCACTTTCTTTGAAAACATATATTTCTTCCTCTCCTACCAGTGCAACTTTATGTATTGGCGCTACTTCATGTGGAACTTTGCCGGCCGACAGAACGACCTTCAGGGAAATGGCGAGTACGAACATGGCAACTGGATTACGGGCATACCCTTCTTTGACAATATGCGACTTGGCGACCAGAGTCTCCTCCCCTCTGAACTTCGCAACAACAAGGGGCGCAACGTCTTCTATTGCCTCCCACTCATACTCGGCCTGATAGGATTCTTCTGGCAGGTGCAGAAGCGTGTCAAGGCTGCCAACGGCTCTATCGTAGACGAGGGAGTCAAGCAGTTCTGGGTGGTATTCTTCCTCTTCTTCATGACAGGCCTTGCCATTGTCATATACCTCAACCAAACACCTATGCAACCTCGTGAGCGAGACTATGCCTATGCTGGCTCGTTCTATGCCTTTGCCATTTGGATAGGTCTGGGCGTAGCAGGTATTGCTGACCTTCTCAAGCAGTATGTACTGAAGAATAGCGACGTAGCGGCAGCCCTCGTCAGCACACTCTGCGTACTCGTGCCCATACAGATGGCTTCGCAGACCTGGGACGACCATGACCGCAGCGGACGCTATACCTGCCGTGACTTTGGTCAAAACTACTTGCAGAGCCTGCCTCAGGAGGGCAACCCCATTATCTTTACCAATGGAGACAATGACACCTTCCCGCTGTGGTACTGTCAGGAGACAGAGGGTATACGTACCGACGCGCGTGTCTGCAACCTCTCGTACTTGCAGACAGACTGGTACATAGACCAGATGAAACGCCCTGCCTACGACTCACCGTCAGTGCCCATATCGTGGAGCAGATTGCAGTATGTCTCAGGCACACGCGAGGGTGTGGCAGTACGCCCAGACGTGTTGAAGCAGGTCATCGACTATTACAAGGACGAGCCCGAGGCTATGCGTGAAGCACTCGGAGAAAACCCCTATGAGTTGAAGAACATCATCGAAAAGTGGATTCTCAGCGACAACGAGGAGATGCAGATTATCCCGACCGACTCCATCGTCATGACTATCGACAAGGAGGCTGTGCGTCGCAGTGGCATGATGATTGCCGACGACTCAATCCCCGACGTGATGCACATCAGTCTCAAGGGCAAGCGAGCCGTCTACAAGAGCGAGCTGATGATCTACGAGATGCTCTGCCGCACCAACTGGGAGCGTCCACTCTATATCGCTTGCACCGTAGGCTCTGACAACTATGGCTCGTTGGGCAACAATCTGGTAAGCGAGGGACTTGCCGAGCGCATCACTCCCTTCAACACAGCATCGAGCGGAAAGACTATCGACACGAAGCGCATGTATGACAATGTCATGAACAAGTACAAGTTTGGAGGCATCGACAATCCCGACATCTACCTCGATGAGACTGTGACACGTATGTGTCTGACTCACCGCCGTATGTTTGCCACACTTGCCATGGAGCTCATGCGTGAGGGCGACAACGACAGGGCCCTCAAGGTAGTGAAGCGTGCCGAGAAAGCCATTCCGCCCACCACTGTACCACACTCCTACATGGGAGGCAGCATGGATCTGGCCCGCGTATGGCTCTTGCTGGGTCACAACAAGGAAGCAGAAGATATTGTGCTCAGCATAGCCCGCAATGCCTGCGAGTACCTCGAGTGGTATAGCCACATGAACAGCCGTATGCTCCAGATGAATGCGCGCGATGTAGTGTACAGCTGCTATATGCTCAACTCAGCCGTGGAAATCCTTCAGGATGCCGAGTCTGACAAGGCTGCTGAGATGAGCAAGAAGCTAAGCACATACACCGAGCGTTTCGAACAGTACATCAAGTACTTATGATTATAGAACAACCTGCACGTTTCCTCAGGTGGTTCTATCCACATTCGCTTTGGAGAATGGACCCGTCTCAAAGGTCGGTCTACCTGACCTTTGACGATGGGCCAATCCCCGAAGCTACACCTTATATATTGGATGTCCTTGACGAGTATGGCATCAAGGCCACATTCTTTATGGTCGGCGAGAATGCGTTCAAATACCCCCATCTGCTGGCAGAGGTGCGCAAGCGCGGACACCGCATCGGCAATCATACCTATAATCACATCGGGGGCTTCAAGTGGTTCAGCTGGAAATACCTTGCCAATGTCAACAAGGCTGAGGAAATCCTTCAGACCGGCAGACTCTTCCGCCCTCCACATGGCTGGATGAAGACCATGCAGTACCGGGTATTGCGCCACACGGGGTGGCGAGTGGTAATGTGGGACGTCGTCACGCGCGACTACTCATGTCGTCTCAGCCCCGAAGACGTGCTCCACAACGTCAAGACTCTTACACGCAATGGCAGCATCATCACCTTCCATGATTCAAAGAAGAGCATCGACAAGCTCAAGGTCATTCTCCCAAAGGCTCTCAGATGGCTCATAGAGCAGGGCTACGAGTTCAAAACCTTCGATTAGAATATACTATGTTGCAGACTGTATTTAACGACAAGGGTCTCATAGAGGCAGGCTGTGATGAAGCAGGGCGGGGTTGTCTTGCAGGTCCCGTGTATGCAGCGGCAGTCATCTTGCCCCCAGACATAGAGCAACGTTGCCCAGAGTTGGCGCAGGGTCTCAATGACTCCAAGCAACTGTCCGAAAAGCGACGCTATGCTCTACGCACGCTCATAGAGCGCGAGGCGGCAGCGTGGGCAGTAGCATCTCTCGACAATCACGAGATAGACCAGCTCAACATATTGCGGGCCAGTATCACCGCCATGCACCGTGCGCTCGACAAGCTCGCCGTGCGTCCGGCCTACATCATCATTGATGGAAACCGTTTCTACCCCTACCACGATCCGCACGACACCGCCACCATAATCCCCTCCGCCACTGTCGTCAAGGGCGATGGCAAGTACATGAGTATCGCAGCAGCCAGCATACTTGCCAAGACATATCGTGACGACTATATGCTCTCTGTCCACCAGCAATACCCCCAATATCTTTGGGACAGCAACAAGGGCTACCCCTCCAAGGCACATCGCGAAGCCATACGCCAGTATGGCGCCACTCCATATCATCGCAAGACATTCAACCTCCTTGGCGCAAGCCCACAGTTAGAATTTGATTTCGGCGCATAGAGACAGTACGGCAAGAGCGTGAGGATTTCCCCCACGCTCTTGCCGTACTATATTATATATGGTATAAACAGACGTTTATTTAATCGCTGTTTACTTCACCAAGTTGTTGCGTGCTGATGCTATGTCATCAGACATTGACTCAAGGTCTTTCTTCAGCTCGTCTACGGTCAGTGAGTTGAGGTTGTAGAGAGGAGAGAGAGCCTCGCTTACCTCTACGAGGTCTGGGTCGTATGCCACGAGACGGTCTATGGCACCCTGCAGTAGAGCGATACGATAGGTCAGGTTGGCAACAGCCTCGTCATCAAAGCAGGGGAGGAACTTGTCAGTATTCTGAGTCAGGATATACATCTGCTCTACCAGTGATGTGGCTACGGCTTGCCAGAACAGGTTGAGTCTGCCTGCAGCAGCTTCGGCATCGTATATCTCCTGTGACTCGAGCACGTCCTCGCCTTTCTCTGAGAATATGCGGAAAGCAGGATCGTTGATGTCCGCAATAAGCTTGGCTGTGGCCTCGTTGTAGCCGGTTACGTCCATGTCATAGAGCTCTGCTACAGCCTGGTCGATGCTGAGGGCTACGAGGGTGCGATACTTCTCGCTCAGAGTGAGTGCTTCGTCTGCAATGGATGGGTCGAGCAGATAGTCAGGCTTCACTTGTTTTTCTGCGTCTGTCAGCGCAATCTTGCCGTTCTTGGTTTGCTCAAGCATAGGGAGAGACTTGAGGTTGCGGATAACCCCTGCAATACTGTCAAGCTGGACGCGGATTGCAGCTTCAATCTGCTCCTGCTCAAAACATTTTACTGAATCTGTACCTTCAGTCTGACTCTGTGTCTTACCACCGCAAGCTGCGAGAGTAGCGATGGCTGCTGCCATCAAAATGAACTTAATGTTCTTCATAATTTTGTTTTTTAGTTTTTTGTTATTTAGTTTTTTTTGTTATTTAGTTTTTTT
>CALZLQ010000080.1 GCA_945788385.1 uncultured Prevotellaceae bacterium | reverse complement strand
TGCGTCATAAAGCCACCATAGCTCGCTCCGAGACAGCCTATCTTCTGAGCATTGACATAGGGGTGCTCCTTGCAGAACTGCTTAGTACCCTCGATGATGTCATCGGCAGTATTGTCGCCCCAAGCGTTGGAGTGCATCGCCGAGAACTTCTGACCGAAGCCCACACAGCCAGCAGGCTGAATGACATAGACCACATAGCCCATCGAAGCCCAAGCCTGATAGCAATAAGGGCTGTCGAGCACACGAGCCGTAGGCGACACACCGCCATAATAGTAGACAAGCATAGGATATTGCTTGGTCTCGTCAAAGTAGGGTGGGAGATAGTAGCAGCCCGTAATCTCCTCGCCGCGTGAGTTGGTGAAGTTCCAGTCCTGGCATTGCCCCATGGCGATATCAGCGGTACGCTCAGGGTTGATGTCAGCCAGGAGAGTCTGCTTGCCAGTCTTGAGGTCGAGCAGCCAAGTGCGGTCACTCGTCATGGAGCCTTCGCCAGAGTATACGAGCAGAGGCTTGTCCTCAGCCAAATCCCAGTGGCTGACATAGGTCTCGTTGAGGTCGAGCTTGGTCCACTCTATCTTGCCTGCAGCCAGAGCCTTTCCGCTCAGAGAGTAGATACCCTTGCCGTCCTTGACCTCGCAGATAGCATAGATATTGCCGTCGAGTTTGCTCCATGTGCATGAGCCGACGCTTGGGTCAAAGTCGCGCGTCAGGGGTGTAATCCGCTTGGTGTCGAGTTCCATGACGAAAAGCTGATAGTCAAAAGTGTTGGGTATGACACCCTCGCCGCACACATTGCCTATGCCGTCAAAAGCCTCGGGCGAGCCGGTTATGAGCAGTCGCTTGCCGTCGGGCGAGAACTGCATGTCAGCCACGAAACCCTCCCTGACAAAGAGAGTGTCGACCTTGCCACTCTCGAAATCTATAAGAAAAGCGTCGCCGAAATTGTATGGACGCTGGGTGGCATCGTCATAGCGAGTAGAGAATACAGCCTTGCTGCCATCGCGGCTCATCGTCACGCCTACGCTGCGGAAACCCCATGTGAGACGGCGCACCTCACCCGTAGCAATATCGAGCAAGGCATAGTTGTTCTTGTTGCGCCAGCCAGGTATACGATCATCAGGGTGTACAATCTGATGAACCTGAGCATTCTTCTCCTTCGGACCCTCTACGCTCATGTTGAGGAGCAACTTGGTGTCCTGTGCCACGAAGTATGCGCTACCGTCCACCCTGAGAGTCGTGATGGGAGTCTTCTCGCCAGTGATGACATCACGATAGAAATATTCAGTCTTGCCGTCGGTGTTGCGGCGTGAGGCAATATACTTGTCGCCCTTGGCAGCCCACTGTACGAAACCCTCAGCAGGATAGTGCGCCATAGTCTTGAGATCTATGATTTCCTTCTCCCATTCTACACCGCCGTCCTTGCGCGTAGTGTAGCGCCATTGTATGACGAAACGTCCCGCAGCAGAGATACTCACACGGTTGAGACGTGTGCCCGTCATCTGGTCCTGCAGAGTGAAGTGGCGCTTTGTGGCAGGGTTGACGGTGATGCCGCTGAGGTGAGACGTCCATAGAGAGTCGCGGCCTGCGCTGAGCTTGATGCAGACAGAGTCGCCCTCGTCGGTCTTCTCCTGAAGCTTGATGACCACATCATGACGCCCCGTGACGAGACCTTGCTCCCCATTCACCTCCTTGCCGTCTATCACCACTTGCGAACGGCCGCGCTTGGTGCTGACCAGCACATTGACTTTCTGCCAGCGGTGATTCTCTATGCTGAAGCCAATCTGCCACATACCCTTGCCCTGCAGCACGTAGCCTATGCTGTCATCAGGAGCGATGCTCATAGACTTGCTTTGAGGGGAAGTTTGCCATAGAGACATATCCATAGGGCAGTTCCACTCCAGTTCGCTCATATCATACTCCTTCCCGTCCGAATCCTTGTCGGTAGTCATGAAGATGTTGTGAGTGTTACCCACGGGGCCCAAAACTTTCACGCTCGTGACTGTCGTGTCGTCAGCGTAGGCGGTCATACTGCAAGCGAGCAGACCCAAAGATAAGAATTTTGAAAAGGTCATTTTATATCGTTTGTTTGATTAGTCAAAGTTATTAATGTCAATGTCGGCTCAGCCCCTCGTCACGCTCTTCACCCCCTTTACCGTGAGGAGACGCTTGATGAGAGACTGCAGGCGGCTCGTGTCGCCAAGCATCACGGTCAGCGTGCCGGCAAAGAGACCATCGTCAGAGTCAATACTGATGCTGCGCAGGAGTATCTTCTCCTCCTTGGTGATGATGCTCGTGATATTGTTGACGATACCCAAGTCATCATTACCCACAATCTTGAGCGTGATAGGATATTGCTGCCCACCCTTGCCAGCCCACTCGGCGCGCACTATGCGATACGAGAAGCGGTCGCGCAGCTGGGGAGCGTTGGGGCAGTCCGTGCGGTGTATCTTGATACCGCCGCCACTCGTCACGAAGCCAAAGACATCATCGCCATACACAGGCTGACAACACTTCGCCATCTGGAACTCAATCCCCTTGAGCGTACGGTCAATCACGAGGACATCATCGTTGTGATGCTCCGAGCCGCCAGACTTTTCCGTCAGGACAAAGTCGCTCGCACTCGTCTTGGTCTCCATCTTGAGCTTGGTATCGCTCTTCTTGACCGCAAGAGGAAATGCCAAGGCATAACGCTCGGCATAGTCTTCGAGAAACTTGTTGATATCCATCTCGCCGCTCGCCAAGGCAGCATAGAAGTCAGTCACCATACGGTAGCCGTTGCGCGTGATGGTCTGCATCAGCACAGGCTCGTCAAACTCCAGCTTGCGGTTCTTCATCTTGCGCTCGAGCACCTCCTTTGCCATCAGAGCCTCCTTGAACTGAATCTCCTTCAGACACTGGCGAATCTTAGACTTCGCCTTGGCACTCGTGACAATGTTGAGCCAGTCCTGCTTGGGAGTCTGGTTGGCCGAAGTCATAATCTCCACCTGGTCGCCACTCTGCAAGACCTGCTTGATGCTGACCGCCTTGCCTCCGATACGCCCACCCGTGCAACGGTTGCCCAGGCCGCTATGTATATGATAAGCAAAGTCAAGCACCGTACTGCCAGCCTGCAACTTGTGAAGGTCGCCCTTCGGGGTAAAGACAAAGATACCATCGTCAGAAGCCTCCTTGACACCCTTGTAGCGCCAATGAGCAGCCAGACCATGCTCGGCAATATCATCCATACGCTCCGTGCGAATCTGCACCTCCACCCATTTGTCCTCAGGTCCGAGCACAGTGATGTGCAGCGACTCATAACCATTCTCCTTGGGCACGCTCAGCCAGTCGCGCATACGCTTGGGGTTGCTCTGATACATATCCGTGATGATCGAGAACACCTGCCAGCAATCCTGCTTCTCGCGCTGACGCACAGAGTTGAGGATGATGCGTATGGCAAAGAGGTCAAATACCCCGTCCACCCCGACATGCTGCTTCTTCATCTTCTGCCAGATAGAGTGGATGCTCTTGGTGCGCCCCTTCATATGGAAACGCAGCCCAGCCTCCATGAGCTTCTTCTCGACAGGGCCTATGAAAGCCTTGATATAACGGTCGCGGCTCTCCTTGGTCTCGTTGAGCTTCTCCTTGATATGATAGTAGGCATCATGCTCGAGATACTTCAGACTGAGGTCCTCAAGTTCACGCTTGAGATTGTACAGACCGAGCTGGTGGGCAATCTGAGCCCACAGGCAGCCAGCCTCGCGGCTCTCCGCTATCTTGGCCTCAGTCAGGGCAACGTCGCGCAGCGAACGCATCAGAGCGATGTGGAACGCAATGAAAGCCATCACAATCCTCATGTCCTTAATCTCAGACATGATAAGCGCGCGCAGGTTAGGCTCCTCGATATTGGCAATCTTGCCCTTGAGGTCCTCGACCTTCAAAACAGCCGCATAAAGCGCGCTGCCCTCATCTTCAAAGCCCGACATCACCTCGGCAGCATCGTCAATCTCACTCGCAAGGATTTCAGTGGCGCGAGACAAGACCTCCCTGTCCTCAAGACCGAATTTCGCACACAATTTCAACATAGTTAGAGACGGCTAAATGATTCTTAGAAGTATGACACTACAAAGTTACGACTTTTTTGCCAAAAAACTTGTCTCATTTGAGTAAAATTTATAACTTTGTTGGCACAGACAAACCTAATCAACTATAATTATGCTAACAGAACAAGACAAACAGCAGCTTGCCAGCAAGGGCATCAGCGAAGAAGAACTCAATGCCCAGCTCCATAGCTTCGAGACAGGGTTCCCGTTCCTCAAGCTCGAAGCCGCCGCCAGCATCCAAAACGGCATCCTCGCCCCCGACGAAGCCGAGCAGCAACGCTACATCAACGTATGGAACCAGTACAAGATGGAAGGGCACAAGATAACCAAGTTCGTGCCAGCCAGCGGAGCCGCCAGCCGAATGTTCAAGGCCATGTTTGAGTTCGTCGGCGCGGACTACGACGTGCCCACCACCGACTTCGAAAAGAAATTCTTCGAACGTCTGCCCGACTTTGCGTTCTACCAGGCCCTCGACGACGCCTGCGTAGTCACAGAAGGCAAAGACATCGCCACCCTCATCGACGAAGGCAACTACAAAGCCGTAGCCACAGCCATGCTCGATGCCGACGGTCTCAACTACGGCCAGTTGCCCAAAGGCCTGCTGCAGTTCCACTCATACGACGACAGCGTACGCACCCCACTCGAAGAGCACCTCGTCGAGGCAGCCCTCTACGCATCGTCACAAGGCGAAGCCGACGTACACTTTACCGTCAGCACCGAGCACCGCGCCCTCTTTGAGCAGCTCGTGGCCGACAAACTTCCTGAGTACGAACAGAAATACGGCATCAAGTATCACGTCACATTCTCCGAGCAGAAACCATCTACCGACACCGTTGCAGCCAATATGGACAACACCCCGTTCCGCAACGATGACGGCAGCCTCCTGTTCCGCCCCGGAGGTCACGGCGCCCTGATACAAAACCTCAACGACCTCGACAGCGAAGTAGTCTTCATCAAGAATATCGACAACGTAGTCCCCGACAGCCTCAAGGACGAGACCACAACGTGGAAACAAGTCATAGCCGGAGTACTCGTCGATGCTCAGATACAGACCTTCGCCTACCTCAACCTCCTCGACAGCGGCGACTACAACCACGACGACATCGAGAACATGATACGCTTCCTGCGCCACACCCTCGGCACAGATCACAAAGACCTCAAGAATATGGAAGACGCAGAGCTCGTATGCTTCCTCCGCAAGAAGCTCGACCGCCCCATACGCGTCTGCGGCGTGGTCAAGAACGTCGGCGAGCCTGGTGGAGGCCCGTTCCGCGCCTACAACCCCGACGGCAGCGTCAGCATGCAGATACTCGAGTCGTCACAGATAGACACCAACAACCCCGACTACATGAAGATGTTCACCGAAGGCACACACTTCAACCCCGTAGACCTCGTATGTGGCGTACGCAACTACAAAGGTGCGAAGTTCGACCTGCCGAAATACGTAGACCCAGCCACAGGCTTCATCTCGTTCAAGTCAAAAGGCGGTCGCGAGCTCAAAGCCCTCGAACTGCCAGGA
>CALZLQ010000079.1 GCA_945788385.1 uncultured Prevotellaceae bacterium | reverse complement strand
ATACACAAAAAGGTGTATTCCAATAACCTTTTTCAGCATTCTTGTGCTATTTCGCTCGGCATTTTGTGGTAATATGTTTTTGTGATGAATGTCTCGTTCGTGTGTACATACATATATTATAATGAGAAATCTGACAAAACAAGATTTTCAAATTTGTTATCGATAACAATGCTTTGTATCTCATCGCAATTCAAAATTATTCGACAAAACTGAAAAATAATCTAATTATTTATTGTTCGTTAAGCAGAATTTACGTACATTTGCAACAAAAGGCGTAAAATTCGCTATATGGTTCTTAAAAAATACTTAATTATTTCATATTATGAAGAAGAACTTTTTATCTGGTTTCGCCTGTCTGGCTCTTGCTTCATACTTGCTCTCAGCGTGTGTGGATGACAAGTATGATGTCAACGAGATGGACATGACGATTGGGTCAACAAGCGATTTGGCTCTGCCCTCGCTATCTACGGGCAGCATTTTGTTAGAGAACATCATGGATCTCAGCGATGATGACATTATCAAAGTGCAGGACGGTGAGTTTCGTCTTGTGACGAGTGGTCAGATGTCTCCGACTGAAACGGAGGTGAACCCTGTCACTATCTCCAAGCCTGACATAAGTCCTGTCCACACTACTGTGAAGCTCAACACCAATAGCGGCTCTGCAAGATACCGCGCTGCGGCAAGTATACCTGACGAGACTTTTAAGTATACCATTAAAGATGCGGACAGGGCTTATTTTGAGGTCAATGAGCAATCTAATGTGATTTCTGAGGATGTGATTGACGTTAAATCTATCATCTTCGGGGACGACATATTACTGAGGTCGACCTTGAAATTGTCGTTTGGCAATGGTGACGGCTTTATAAAAAAGATACACTTGCAGAATCTTTCCCTTTCTGTTCCAACAGACATTTCTTTCAAAAAGGGTGAGTTGACTTATTATCAGAATGGGCAACTCAAGACCAATCAGGTTAGTGTCGGAAATGGTGTTGTCAACATCTCTGGAGCAAACGATGTGGCGGTCGATGCAGGAACAGACTTGGTGCTTGCCCTCACTCTTGACAAGGCAAGTGTGAAGGGTAATGGAATCTCATTTGCCGACAAGAAAATAGAGATAAACAGTCTGTTTAAATTTAATGGTACATTTGCCATTAAATCAGCCGAATTTGACGGGTTGAGCAATGCTCAGCTTCAACAGATTCAGAACAGCGGTCTCGCCTCTATCATACCTCAGCAAGTCACATTTGACATCCTTTCCGATTTCAACAAGGACATCCCCGTAGAACGTATGGATGCCGTGGCTATCAAAGCGATGTCTGACCCGGAGCCTATAGTGTTTGACAACTTGCCAAACTTCCTCAAGGATGAGTCTGTTAAGATTGTCCTCAACAATCCTGCTCTTCTCATTGAATGGGAGAGCACTTTCCCTGCTGGTACTGTGTTCAATCCTGACGCTGCTGCTTCGGCTGGCAACTTGACGATAAGGAGTATCAAGAATGATCAGGATATTGCAGTGAAAAGGGCTACTATGACTGGCGTACCAAGCGGCAAGAGTATACTTGTGCTGGCTGATGATCCTGCCAGTGCTGAGATTCCTGCCAAATATGCTTCGCACAACCGCATCAATGTGGTGGTGGAGAATATCAACGATTTGTTGAAGACTATCCCTGACAGGATTGAGGTCAACTTTGTTCCTATAACGATTGCTCTGAAAGATGTCACGCCGGGCCTGTACAGCACTGGCGGTAGCTATTGTGTAGACACTCCGTTGGAGTTTCTCGATGGTTCAAAGCTCGTGTATGAGGATGTGGAGGATGTGGAGGACGACATGAGTGATGCTTCTGATTTTGATGCCAAGGCTATCGAAATCAAGGCTAATGTGGTCACCAATCTGCCTATGGAATTGACGCTCAGCGTGGATGCTCTCGATGGGAGCGGACGTAGTCTCAAGGGCTCTGTGATTGATGTCAACGAAGTGATAGTGGCTGCTCACAGAGGTTTGCCTTCGGAGAGTACGACGCAGCCTGTGGTCATCAATATCACACCTCGTGAGGGTCACTCTATACGTGAGCTGCTACAGAATATGACTCAGTTCGTATATCGTGCGGAGTTTAATGGCGACGGCAAGCTCTATGAGAATGCGAGCATCAAACTGACTGATGTCAGGGCGACAATCAAGGGTGGCGTGGTCTACGATGCCAATTGATTGCAAATATTGAAACGTTTTTCTTGATTCGTACACAACAATGAAAAATATATTAAGGAACATTGCCGTCGGTGCGGGGCTTATCTCTGCCTGCATGGCTCAAGCGCAGAATCTCAACAGCGCATACTTTTTGGATGGCTACGTATACGGCCATGAGTTGAACCCTGCCAAGGACTATGAGCGCAAGGGCTATGTGTCTATCCCTTTGCTTGGCAATATCAATATGGAAAAGACTGGCAACCTTGCGTTTACGGATGTCTTCATGCTCAACAATAGTGGCAAGTTGTCTTTGTTTATGCATCCTGACTTTACTCTCGAGCAGGCTCTTGATGGCATTTCTGCCAACAACAAGTTCAACGTCGACATGCGTTTGGACTTGCTCGGGGCTGGATTCCATGCATGGGACGGATTCAATACTATCAATATCACTTCGCGTACGAACGTCGGTTTCAAGGCTCCATACTCTCTGTTTGAGGCTGCCAAGGAGCTTGGCAACAAGGATTACGACATCAGCGGTGTGGGTACGACTGCGACGTCGTGGTTGGAGATAGGCTTCGGTCATAGCCGCCAATTCGGACAGGCTGTTCGCCTGGGTGCCAAGGTGAAGATTCTGCTTGGTGCAGGACGTGCCAACCTCAATGTCGAGAATGCCAGACTCAACCTCGAGAGTCCCGACAAATGGATTGTCACGGCCAATGCTGAGGCTGACGTTAGCCTCAAGGGTTTTACTTGGGGCGAGATGGAGACTAAGGAATACAAGGACCCAACGCGTGGCACTTATGAGCAAATCAACTTTAGCAATGTTGAGGTCAAGAATCCCAGTGTCAGCGGAGGTGGTCTGGCTTTTGACCTCGGTGGTGAATGGGACCTCGGCAAGCAGGGATGGGTCAAGGGGCTCAAGGTCAGTGCCTCACTGCTTGACCTCGGCTTTATCGCATGGACTGAGACTCATCGTGCGTACAACAAGGGTGAGGATTTCGTATTCGAGGGCTTTAAGGATATTCAGATAGAGGACGGTCCGGGTACTCCTATGAAGGAGCAGACTCACAGCTTTGCTGACCGCTTGTCTGACCTGTATTCTCTCCAAGCTGGAGAGACGGGCAAATCTACGTCTATGCTTGGTGCCACTCTCAACGTGGGTGTGGAGTATCAGATGCCGTTCTACGACAAGATGAGTGTGGGCTTGCTCTCCACAACGCGCATACAGGGTGGCTATAGCTGGAATGAGGAGCGTTTCAGCTGTACCGTTTCGCCTCTGAAATGGCTTGAGGGTAGTGTAAACTTCGGTATAGGCTCATTTGGCCCAAGTTTTGGCTGGGTGGCAAACATTCACCCCAAGGGTTTCAATCTTTTCGTCGGAATGGACCACACTATGGGCAAAATGACCAAGCAGGGAATACCAATGGGTAATAACACTGGATTTACTCTCGGTATCAACATACCGTTCGGAAAGAGTATGTAAGACGCTGTCTTCGGCGTGATAAATGGGGCGTGATTGTCGTTATTATGATGGCAATCACGCTTTTTTTATCATATACTGCAATATTTTGCACACAAAACTGACGAATGTGCAAATAAATTAGTATCTTTGCACAAAACAAGCAAAGAAGTATAACCACATAACTATAGGAGAATTATGTATTTACCAGAAAGTTTCAACCAAGCAGTTACAGACAGTATCAAAAACAATTGGAATCTGAATGCCTTGAGCGACTACGGCGAATTGACTTTCCAATACAAGGACGTGGCGCGTGTCATCGAAAAGCTCCATATCATCTATGATGCTGCGGGTATCAAAAAGGGCGACAAGATTGCTATCTGTGGTCGCAACCAGTCTCGTTGGGGCATAGCTTTCTTCTCTATTCTCACTTATGGGGCTGTGGCTGTGCCTATATTGCATGATTTCCATCCCGAGCAGATTCACCAGATTGTCAACCACTCGGAGGCGAAGATCCTCTTTGTGGGTCAGCAGATATGGGGCAAGATTGATATCGCACAGATGCCAGGGCTAGAGGCAGTGATAGGCAACGATGACTATGAGATACTCTCATCCAAGAACGAGAAGATTGCTGACACGCGCAGCAATCTAAACAAGCTTTTTGGCGAGAAGTATCCCGACAGTTTCCGCCCCGAGCATATCAAGTATCACATTGACGAACCTGACGAACTTGCCATAATCAACTATACGAGCGGTACGACGAGCAACTCTAAGGGTGTCATGATACCGTATCGCGCCATTTGGAGCAATACGGAGTTTGCCTATGAGGTGCTCCACAAGGAGCTCAAGCCGGGGCATACTGTGCTCTCAATGCTGCCTATGGCTCACATGTACGGCATGGCGTTCGAGTTCATTTTTGAGTTCACTCGCGGTGTGCATGTCAACTTCCTGACCAAGGTGCCTTCGCCAGCCATTCTCATGAAGGCTCTGGCTGACATCAAGCCGCGCATCATAATATGTGTGCCTCTCATCATCGAGAAGATTGTACGCAAGGCTGTGTTGCCCAAGATTCAGGGCAAGAAGATGCAGATTATGATGAAGACTCCTGTAGTGGGCGATATCATCAAGAAGAAGATTTGCGATGGTATGCGACAGGCTCTCGGTGGCAATTTCTATGAGGCTATCATCGGAGGTGCTGCCATCAACCAGGAGATTGAGGCCTTGCTCAAGGATATCAAATTCAACTATACAGTGGGATATGGGGCTACTGAGTGTGCCCCAATATTGGCGTACGAGGACTGGACGAAGTTCAAGATGGGCTCGTGCGGCAAGGCTGCGCCTCGCATGACTATCAAGATTGACTCTCCCGACCCAGAGAACGTCCCTGGCGAAATACTCGCAAAGGGTATGAATGTCATGCTCGGCTACTTCAAAAATCCCGAAGCTACGGCAGAGACTCTCGTGGATGGCTGGTATCACACGGGCGACCTCGGCACTATCGACAAGGAGGGCAATATCTTTATCAAGGGGCGCTCCAAGAATATGCTTTTGGGTGCCAACGGACAGAACATATACCCTGAGGAGATTGAGGACAAGCTCAACTCTCTCCCCTTTGTCCAGGAGTGTGTGGTAATCCAGAAGGGTGAGAAGATGTATGGCCTCGTATATCCCGACATGGATGCTGTGGAGAAGCAGAATATCAGTCAGGACGGACTTAAGGCCATCATGGAGGAGAACCGCAAGACTCTCAACACTCAGATTCCTGCCTACGAGCAGCTCGCGGGCATACGCATCATGGACAAGGAGTTTGAGAAGACTCCAAAGCGTTCGATCAAGCGTTTCCTCTACAAGGATGCCGAGGTTTAGTCTTTAAGATCGATTTTAAGGTTGTAAGGTCGCTCCGCTTGTGAGGTTATTTTTGAGGTTATTTATCTTAACTTTCTCAATACCAATTAAACGATTTGTAGGCCAAAGACCTTAAAACCTAATAACCTCA
>CALZLQ010000078.1 GCA_945788385.1 uncultured Prevotellaceae bacterium | reverse complement strand
GTTAAAGAGTCAAAATCCAAAAGTTACATCCCCTTGAGAAACTCCACGAGACGCCGGGTGGCCCTCGCCCTGTGACTCACCAAGTTTTTCTGCTCCGCCCCCATTTCGGCAAACGTCAAGCCAGAATCCTCCACCTCAAACACAGGATCATAGCCAAACCCGTCACTCCCACGCAGCGATGTCACGATACGTCCGTCCACACGCCCCTCAAAAACATGCTCCCTGCCCCCCTCCACCAGAGCAATCACAGTCTTGAAATGCGCCGAACGCAAAGCCACGCCATCCAGTCTGTCAAGCAAACACCTGATATTAGCCGACGTATCATGGCTGTCCCCATAGCCATTCATAGCCCCAAAACGCGCCGTATACACCCCCGGAGCCCCATCCAGCGCATCCACCATCAGCCCCGTATCATCAGCAAAGCAATCCACCCCATAATGCTCTGCAATATATCGGGCCTTCAGCAGGGCATTACCCTCTAGAGAATCCGCAGTCTCCTCAATATCCTCCGTACAACCAATGTCAGACAGACTACTGACCAGAAACTCATCACCAAGAATCTGCCTGATCTCACGCAACTTGTGAGCATTGTTCGTAGCCATTATAATTTCCTTCATATCACAACGAAACAAATAATGTTATTTTTTAATCTTGTCAAAACCCTCACCAAAGACACCCTCCACATTAGACATCGAAACGAAAGCATTAGGGTCCTCATGATGAATGATACGATAAATGTCACGCCGCTCATACTTCTTGGCCATGACAAGCAACACAGGCTTCCTCTGCTTGCTATACCACCCACTCGCCTCCATCACCGTACAACCCCTCTCCAGCTCATCGCTGACGCGCGTGGCAATAGCCTCATAACGATCAGATATAATCATAAACTGCACACTCTGACGAGCACCATTGATGACATAGTCCACCATGTTCATACTCACAAACATAGTACTGTAGCTCACCACCAACGTCTCCAAATCATGAATCACCATCCAGTTGCAACTCACGATGACGATATCCATAATCAAGAGCAGACGCCCCAGCGAGATACTGTGATGCTTGTTGATAGCACTCGCTATGATATCCGTACCGCCAGTACTGCCCCCCGCCAGGAAAGTCAGTCCAAGTCCCAAGCCCTCCAGACAGCCTCCCAAGACGCAGGCCATGAACTTCTGCTCGCCGATAATCTTGAGCATCACACCCGAATCATCACTAATCACAGACTGACCGTAATCAATAAGAAACGTAATGACAAGCGTAGCAAAAAGCGTACGCAGACAATACTGCCACCCCATAGTCTTCCACGCCACCAGCATCAGAAACACATTGATAATCAGATACGAGAAAGCAGCATTAAAACCAGTAGCGTAATAAATAAGACCAGATATGCCACTCACCCCACCACTCGTAATCTCATAAGGGAGCATAAAGCAAGTGAACCCCACAGCATAGATAACCAAGCCGATGACGATATAGATATAATCCTTGACGAGAGGGAGAACATGTTTCATACGAAATACAGTTTACTACAGACAACACTAAGCCTTAATCACATTAAACCCCTTGCCAAAAGCCCCCTCCACGCGATGGAAAGTCACAAAAGCATCAGGGTCAGCATCACGCACCAGACGAAGGATATCCACCTGCTCATTCTTGTGAACGATAGTAATCACCACCTTCATAGCCTCATGCGTATATCCACCCTCGCCATACATCAGCGTAGCCGTATGCCCCGTCTTCTCGCGTATAACCTCGATGATATCATCATACTCCTTAGTATATATAGTAAATTGGATATCCTGCTTGGACGAATTGATCATCACATCCACGGCAAACGTATAGACCACCAGAGTGATATATCCATACACCACCGTCTGCCAACTGTGAAACAAGAAATAGCTGCCACCAATCACCACAAGGTCAAGATACAGCAACACACGCCCTATACTCACATTCTTATACTTGTTGACGATACTTGCTATGATATCCCATCCCCCAGTACAGCCACCACTCATAAATACCATACCAATACCTATACCATTGAGTATGGCACCCAGAATGCACGACATGCCAATCTCCTGATTAGCCCCCAATATACCCCGCGCGAGCTCAGGATCCATGCCCACCACACGCTGGCAGAAATCCAAATAAAACGTCAGCGAGAGCACCGCATACAGCGTCTTGAGCGTAAACTTCGACCCCAGCTGCCACCATGCAATCAAGAGCAACACACTATTGACTATAAGCAGCGTATACTGCATCGGAAAGCCCGTAGCATACTGCAAGATAGCCGCCGCGCCAGCCCCACCGCCAGTCACAATCCTGTTGGGCAGCATAAACACCGCCCACCCAAGACTGTAGACCAACATGCCAAGGTTGATAAAAATCATATCCTTGACAAAATCAATAATATGCAGATTGCGCAACCTCCTCCTGAGGTCCTCGCGATGAATCCTCTTAGGTCTCATTTCACCACAATATTGACAATACGCTTGGGTATGGCAATCGTCTTGACCACCTGCTTGCCCTCCAGATACTTCTGAGCCTCAGGCGCCGCCATAGCCAAAGCCACCATATCCTCAGGCGAAGCATCAGCAGCAAAATCCATAGCAAAACGCACCTTGCCATTGAACTGCACGCCCAGCTTCACACTACTCTCCACCATATACCTCTCCTCAAACACAGGCCAAGGCGCATCACACACCGAAGACCCATGCCCCATAGCATGCCACAACTCCTCAGCGATATGAGGCGCAAACGGAGCTATGAGCTCGACAAGACCCTCCAGCACTACCCTGTCACGGCAACGCTGAGCCGTAAGCTCGTTGACCGCCACCATAAAGGCAGAAATAGAAGTATTGTACGAGAACGACTCAATATCCTCGCTAACCTTTTTTATCAACTTGTGCAGCGACCTCATACTTTCAGCCGAAGGCTCAGAGTCCGTCACGGCGAGATTACCCTCCTTGTCCCAATAGAGCTGCCACAACTTCTTCAGGAAACGGTGACACCCGTCGATACCCGCCACATCCCACGGCTTAGCCTGCTCGATAGGACCCAAAAACATCTCATAGAGCCTCAGCGTATCAGCACCATACCTCTCACAGATATCATCAGGATTGACCACATTATACTTCGACTTAGACATCTTCTCTATAGCCTGATACACGATATACTGCCCCTCAGCATTGAGCACCATCTCAGCATTGCGGAACTCAGGCATCCACTGGCGGAACATCTCCACATCGAGCACCTTGCCGCCACCCACAGTGCTTATATCCGTATACACAGGGTCAGCCTCTGAGCCTTCGTAGAAGAAGCGGTTCTTCTTGGCAGCATCATCATATTTCACCTCGAGCAAGTCATAGCTCACATAAGTATCTTTGCCCCTGAGCCTGAATACAAAGCTCGACCAGCCCTGTATCATACCCTGATTGACCAACTTGCGGAAGGGCTCTTCGCATTTGCTCACACCGAGGTCAAAGAGGAACTTGTTCCAGAAACGCGAATATATCAGATGCCCCGTAGCATGCTCGCTACCCCCCACATACAAGTCCACGCTCTGCCAGTAAGAAGCAGCAGTATCGCTCACCAAAGCCTCGTCATCCTTAGGGTCCATATATCTCAGATAGTAGGCACTCGACCCCGCAAAGCCCGGCATAGTGCAAAGCTCCAAGGGGAAGACCCTCTCCTCGTCGATGAGAGCCTTGTCGACTATCCTCTCCTCAACCTCGTCCCACGCCCACACCTGAGCATTGCCCAATGGAGGCTCACCACTCTCCGTAGGCAAGAACCTCTCGACCTCAGGCAACTCAACAGGCAAACAATGCTCCGGAATCATCGTCGGCACGCCATCCTTGTAGTATACAGGAAACGGCTCACCCCAATAACGCTGACGGCTGAAGATAGCATCACGCAGACGATAGTTCACCTTGACCCTGCCCAAGTTATGGGCTGCCACGAAACGCTTCGTCTCAGCTATCGCCTCCTTGACCGAAAGCCCGTTAAGACAAAGACTCTCACCATCATACGCCACACACCTCTCAGGCGATACAGGCGAATTCATCACCGTCCCCTCCTTGGCATCATAGCTCTCACTGCTCACATCCGCCCCCTCCACCAAAGGTATGATGGGGAGATTGAAATGCTTGGCAAACGCATAGTCGCGGCTGTCGTGAGCAGGCACCGCCATGATAGCCCCGGTACCATAGCCCGCCAAGACATACTCAGAGATATAGATAGGGCAACTCTCGCCCGTGATAGGATTGATGCCATACGCACCCGAGAACACACCCGTCACCGTATGGTCTATCATACGCTCACGCTCCGTGCGGCTCTTGACATAGCGCAGATATTCGTCCACCTCAG
The DNA here is from genome assembly GCA_945788385.1 of uncultured Prevotellaceae bacterium. Lineage (GTDB taxonomy): Bacteria > Bacteroidota > Bacteroidia > Bacteroidales > Bacteroidaceae > Physcousia. Next base: position 1,273 of record CALZLQ010000078.1, on the reverse strand, counting down.
CACGCTTGTCAGCAGTCGTCACAACATCCACCAACTCGCTCTCAGGCGCAAGTACGAAAAACGTCACCCCAAACATCGTGTCAGCACGAGTAGTGAAAATCGTAAACACCACATCACTGCCCTCGACCCTAATCTGCACCTCCGCACCCTCGCTGCGTCCAATCCAGTTGCGCTGCGTCTCCTTGATAGACTCACTCCAGTCTATAGTGTCAAGCCCGTCGAGCAGACGCTGGCTGTACGCACTCACACGCAGACACCACTGGCGCATTCTCTTTTGTTCTACAGGGTAACCACCACGCTCACTCACACCGTTGACAACCTCGTCGTTGGCAAGCACAGTGCCCAGCTGCGGACACCAGTTGACCATAGTCTCGCCCAGGAAAGCCAGACGATAATTCATCAAGACTTCGCTCTTGCGCTTGTCGTCCCATGAGTTCCACTCGTCAGCTCCGAACGACATTGGCTCTGAGCAGGCCAGATCCCAGTCTCCAGTGCCTTCCTTCTCAAAATGCTCTACTAGAATCTCTATCGGCATGGCTTTCTGCTCTTTGTTGCAGAAAAAAGAGTTGAACATCTTGACGAATGCCCACTGAGTCCACTTGTAGTAATCAGGCGTACAAGTACGCACTTCCCTATCCCAGTCAAACGAGAACCCAATCTTGTCAAGCTGCTGGCGATAACGGTCTATATTCTGGAAAGTACTGATCTCAGGATGCTGGCCAGTCTTGATAGCATGCTGCTCAGCAGGCAGGCCATAAGCATCATAACCCATAGGGTTAAGCACATTATATCCCTGCTGACGCTTGTATCGCGCATAAATATCACTCGCTATATATCCCAGAGGATGCCCCACATGCAAACCCGCCCCAGACGGATAGGGAAACATATTGAGCACATAAAACTTTTTGCGGCTCTCGTCCTCAACCACCTTGTAAGTCTTTTCGTCAAACCACCTCTGTTGCCACTTCTTTTCAATCTCCTGAAAATTATAATCTCTCATCACTTTGCAAAATAAGTATCATTTAGTTTATATCCGCCTACAAATATACAAAATTATTCTGTAAAACACCCCCTCAGCCCCACTGTTTTTTCAGATACCCCAAAAATATGCCTAAAGTGTACGTATTACACTTATTTTTCTTGATTAAAGTCAATATCACTTGATTAAAGTCAATAAAGCACACCATTTTTCAAGAAATACAGACCAAAGATTTTGTCGAATGCAAAACTTGCCATACCTTTGCAGCGTCAAAAGAAAAGACATTGATTGATT
>CALZLQ010000077.1 GCA_945788385.1 uncultured Prevotellaceae bacterium | reverse complement strand
TTGTAGACATTAGTAGACATTAGTAGACATCAGTAGACATTAGTAGACATAAAGTGTCTAAAAGTTTGTAGATTTGCAGATTAGTGTTCACGAGGTAATCGTAGGCCGATTCTTAGTGGGGCTGGGGGCGATTCTTCGGGGGGCTAAAGGTCTGAGTCCAACCTTGTGACAAGCCGCGCTATTCTGGCTGCTTCCATCAAGGCTCTGAAGTAAAGTGCCGATATCGTAGATCAGGCTGCAAGTCTCACTTCACTAATTGGATGTATTCTGACTCCACTTGGACGGCTGCGGAGAGGTTGCACTCTTGAAGGTCGATGATGAGACGCTTGTGCTTGCTGCCTCGCTTGCTCATGAGGCGTCCTTCGAAGCCGTTGAGATGACCTCCGATAATGCGGATTTGCTTGCCGTACAACTGGGGTGAGACTTCATCGTAGCTGTAGTATTCCACCATGTCGTGTTCGAAGACTGCGTTCATGAAGCGTTCCATGACGTCGTGGCGAACGCTCATGACTTCGTATTGTCTGCTGCCATGGACGTAGCGGTATTGCAGGAGGGGTAGCTTGCGGACTATGAGGTCTATCTCTGTCTTGGGCTTGTGTACGAAGATGAGGTCGGTCATATAGGGGATATAGCGTACTACAGGTTTGCCGAACTCGATGAACATTTTCTGCTTGAGGGGAATGAATACGCAGCCTGCCATCTCGGGCATCTCTTGCAGTTGCTTGTATGCGGGGCGTTTGGCATTGGGGCGTGCCAAATCGCGCAATACGTACCAGAGGTCTTCCATTCTTTATGGGCGTTGGGGGGCTTGGATAGGTGTGTGAGGCATACGTGGGGTATGGACAAAACTCTTAGTCCTGCTTGCTTTTATTATTAATTGAAAAACAAGCAGTTATACGGATAGCGTATGAAAGTTGACTTCTAATGTCTGGACTCATGCCAGTCTGCATTGTTCATCTTAACCTTTCACTTCTGTTTATATCTGAGACAAAGGTATTAAATTTATTTCAATTAGCCCAAATTTTATGGAATTATCTTTGGAAATACGACAAATTTGATGATTTAAAGAGTGGTCGGGGCGGGGTTAATTATTTTTTGGTTATATTACCTTTATTTATATCGAAAAAAGTATTATTTTCACTACATTTGCGCCAAAATATAAAACATATTGGTATGACGTTTACTCTTGTGGTCTTGCTGCTCTCGGCGGTGGCTTTTGCCTGGAATAAATTGCGCTCGGATGTGGTGGCTTTGTGTGCGGTGATTGCGCTGCTGATGGGTGGGATTCTGACTCCTGCTGAGGCTCTGGCGGGCTTTTCCAACCCTATTGTCATCATGATGGCTGGGCTGTTTGTGGTGGGAGGCGGTGTGTTTCACACCGGGCTGGCCAAGATGGTGGGGTCGAAGCTGATGGGGCTGGCAGGCAAGTCTGAGTCGGGGCTGCTGGTTCTGGTCATGGTGGTGACGGCGTTGATTGGGGCTTTCGTGAGCAATACGGGGACTGTGGCTCTGATGCTCCCCATTGTGGTGTCGATGGCTGCTGAGGCCAAGCGTGATGCTACGAGGCTGCTGATGCCGCTTGCTTTTGCGAGTTCGATGGGTGGTATGCTTACGCTGATTGGCACTCCGCCTAACCTCGTGATTGACGAGACGCTGATGGAGGCTGGTATGGAGGGGCTTTCGTTTTTCTCGTTTCTGCCTGTGGGGGCGGTGTGTATAGGAGTGGGGGTGGCTGTGTTGCTACCACTTAGCAAATGGCTGCTGAAGAGTAAGGTGGAGGCTGGGAGCAAGGACGGCGCGGAGGGCAAATCGCTTCGTTCGTTGGTGAGGGAGTACAGGATTGCTGACAATGTGTGCCGCTTTGAGATAGCAAAGGGGTCTTCGCTCGTGGGGCTTACTATCGGGAAGCTTGACTTGCATCGCCGATATGGACTCAGCGTCATCGAGGTCAGGAATGAGGGAGGGAAGAGACACAGACTGGTGCGGGACATCTCACAGACCATGGCGACGGCTGACGTGCGTATCAAGGCTGGGGACATTCTCTATATATCGGGAAAGCGGGAGAGCATGACGAAGTTTGCCGAGGAGTATGGGCTGAACTCTGCGCCTTCTAATGGGACGCTTGATTTTTATGACATCGGTCTGGCGGAGATTGTACTGCTGCGCCAATCCAAATTTGTCGGTATGCGTCTGGCGGACTCGGGGTTTAGGTCGAAGTTCAGTATAAATGTGCTTGCTGTGCGCAGGGGGAGCGAGTATATACGCGAGAATTTGGCTGACGTAAAGATGCAGGCTGGCGATGTCCTGCTCGTGCAGGGTACGTGGCAAAATATCGGGCGTCTGTCTAACGACGAGGAGTATTGGGTGGTGCTCGGACAGCCTTTGAAGGAGGCTTCGCGTGTGGTGTTGGACTACAAGGCTCCTGTGGCTGCTGCCATCATGGTGCTGATGGTGGTGATGATGGTGTTTGACTTTATCCCTGTGGCACCTGTGACGGCAGTACTGATAGCGAGTGTGCTGATGATACTGACGGGGTGTTTCCGCAGTGTTGAGGCTGCGTACAAGACGATCAACTGGGAGAGCATCGTGCTGATTGCGGCTATGATGCCTATGTCGACGGCTTTGGAAAAGACTGGGGCGACAATGCTAATCACGGGCCTGCTTGCTGACAATCTGGGCTCGCTAAGCCCTACGGCATTGCTTGCAGGCATTTATTTTGCCACTTCGCTCCTGACTATGTTTATATCCAATACGGCTACGGCGGTGCTGATGGCGCCTATAGCCTTTTCGGCTGCGGTGAGTTGCGGTGTGAGCCCTGTCCCCATGCTTTTTGCCGTAGCAGTGGCTGCGAGTATGTGTTTTGCATCTCCGTTTTCGACTCCGCCAAATGCCTTGGTGATGAAGGCGGGGCAATATACCTTTATGGATTATATAAGGGTAGGCCTGCCGTTGCAGGTAATAATGGGGCTGGTGATGGTGGGGGTCCTGCCTCTGATTTTTGCGTACTGATTCGGGGGTTATCCGAAGAGTTCTCTGACAGCCTCTGCCACACGACGGACTGGTACTATCTCTATCTTGTATGATGAGGGGGAAAGGCTCTGGGCGTTGTGATGGGGGATGAGTATGCGCGAAAAACCGAGACGCTGCGACTCTGCGATGCGTTGCTCGATGCGGCTGACGGGGCGTATCTCTCCGCTCAGACCGACCTCGCCTGCCATGGCTGTAGAGGCATCTATGGGGGTGTCGACATTGCTCGACAAGACTGCAGCAATGACGCTTAGGTCGAGGGCGGGGTCGGTGACTCGAAGTCCGCCTGCGATATTTAGAAAGACGTCTTTCTGTGCCAGCTTGAAACCCACTCGCTTCTCGAGTACCGCAAGCAGCATATTGAGGCGTCGGCTCTCGAAGCCCACGGAACTGCGTTGGGCTGTGCCGTAGGCTGCAGTAGAGACGAGAGCCTGGGTCTCGATGAGGAAGGGGCGTGCACCCTCGATGGCGGCTGCAATGGCTGTGCCTGAGAGGCCGTCACGATTGTCGGAGATGAGCAATTCGGAGGGATTGGTGACTGGGCGCAGACCATCGTGGCGCATCTCGTAGATACCGAGTTCGCTCGTGGAGCCAAAGCGGTTCTTGATGCTGCGCAGGATGCGATACATATAGTGCTGGTCGCCTTCGAACTGCAGGACGGTGTCGACGATGTGCTCCAACACCTTGGGGCCTGCGAGTGTGCCTTCCTTGGTGATATGGCCTATGAGAAGTATGCTCACTCCCCCACCCTTGGCGTACCTGAGCAATGCGGCAGCGCACTCGCGTATCTGCGACAGGGAGCCCGGACTCGACTCGACGCCCTCGGTACTGATGGTTTGGATTGAGTCTATCACCACCAACTGAGGCTCCGTGTTGGCTATCTCTGCAAAAATCTTCTCTAATGAGGTCTCGCAATAGACAAGCACTTCGCTATGCGAGCCAAGACGGTCGGCCCGTAGTTTAATCTGGCGTGCGCTCTCCTCGCCGCTGACGTAGAGTACACGGCAGTCGGGCAACTTCAGAATGGTCTGCAAGACGAGTGTGCTCTTGCCTATGCCCGGCTCTCCGCCGAGCAGCACGAGACTCCCCGGCACCAGACCTCCGCCGAGCACCCTGTTGAGCTCTGCGTCGTGCAGGTCGAGACGGGGTTCTTCGTCGGCACGTATGTCACAGACCCTTGACGGCCTTGCACTCTGCTCTTGGGCTGCAGACGCCTTGAGTGCTGTCTTTATCAGTGCGCTTTGGGCTGAGGTCTTCTCTTCGTGGACGCGAATCTCTTTCATAGTGTTCCAACGTCCGCAGGACGGGCATTTGCCCACCCAGCGAAGGGATTCCTGACCGCAGTAATCACAGACGAATGTGGTTTTATCCTTTGACATGGGGTTGACAGTTGAAGTGATGTTTTTACTCAGACGACATTATCCCGCCCACACTTGGGGCAGCGGCCTGCGGTGTGCATCTTGCTGCCACAGGCTCCGCATATCATACGCGGACGATATAACCGCCAATACCTGCGTATGGCCCAAACGGCATAGACTGCCAGAATGGGATAGTCTGCATATATCGTGGCCGAGAGCGAGAAGACAAGATATTCCAGCATCAGTACGGCCATGAGTGATGACAAATACAGCATGGCCTCTGAGTATGGGAGGGTACGCCTGACCTCGTCAATCACTGTGACAAGCAAGATTATCATCAGCCATACACTGCTCACGAATGCACCCAAGACGAGCGGCAAGTCAAAGGGATTGAGCGTGGGATGGAAGTAAAACTGCACCCAGGTCTCTGGCACGTGTTTTTGAATACCAGTATATATCAATGTGCTCAGACACAGCGAGAGACACAGAAGTGTGGGATATATGGAGGCTATGTCGTTGAAGTGTACCATACGGAATGGCTTGCTGTACATGCGCCTGACGAGCAACACCAGGCCTACAACGCCTATGAGCGACACGAACCACCACAGATGTCTCTGCGAGAAGAGGTGTATAAACATGCTGATGGGGTCATTGGGCACTACTGCAGGGAGGAGGTCTGATTCGTGAATCCAGCCCATCGTCATCTGATCACGTGCCACTTTGACCCACACGCTGTCGACGCTGTCCTCGGGTATCACTGCAATCTGCGCCACTACGAGGGGGTCGCCATTCACGACGTAGACGGTGTCGAGCACCATGTGTGAGATGTCGTTGTGCATAGGTTTCTCTACCTGCAGTGAGATACTGTCGGCTATCACCACGAAGTTGAAATTGGTCGTATAGTGACGTTCTCTCTGCACTTGGTAATGACAGCCACACAGCACTAAGGCTGACAGCAACGGGAAAATGACTCGAATGAAGCGCGGCATATATATATTATGTAGACAGACTGATTTGCTGGTTTCTGATATGCTGTTTGGCGACAAAGATACGACATTTTGCATTATTGAGAAAATGAAACACAAGAAAAAACACACAGTACAGCCACATTGACATCTTCAAACCCACATCGCTTATCGGCGTCATGATGATAACTGCCTTTATTTTGAGCAGGTGTTGTTCGTTTTTTTTGGACGCAGCGAGATTAACTTTTACCCCCCCCCCCCCCCCAAAAGAAAGAAAAAGGACAAAAAAAAAATTT